>JACDFX010000188.1 GCA_013815575.1 Rubrobacter sp. | reverse complement strand
GGGTTCGGCCATAGGTCTTCATGCTTGGCGGTCGCCGCGTCGAATACCGGGGTCGGGCACTGTAGGGTGATCCCCGAAAAGTGGGGGTCGGCGAGAAGAGGCGCACCCTCCCATAAGCGTGCCCCAACGGGGGCTTTATTGTCTACCGCAACGGGTACAGAGGGAGTGTTGCACGCTAGAGAAAGGCACCCAAATGGGTAAGAAAGGCAACAAGGACAGGAATGAAGGGGCCATGGATAAGGCCAAGGGCCGCGTTAAGGAGGCCGGGGGCTCCCTGACTGGCAATAAAGACAAGAAGGCCGAGGGGAAGGCGGACCAGGACAAGGGCACCCTCAAAGAGAAGAAAGGCGCCGCAAAAGACCTCCTAAGCTAGCCGCGAAACACCGATAGTCGTGAAAGGCCGGGTCTCCATATCCGTGGATCCCGGCTTTTTTCGCTGTCCTTATGGGGTTTCCCCGATCTCCTACCTGACCGAAAGGGGTACTACGTGGCGGGCCTTCTCTGGGCCGTTGTTATCTTGCTGCTGGCGTTGTGGGTGCTAACGGAGCTGATCTTCGGCATAGCCGGCGCCCTGTTTCACCTCCTGCTCGTCGCGGCCGTCGTGGTGATCGTTTACAACGTGATCAAGGCCGGGGCGGCGCGCAGAATATGAGCACCGAAAAAAGCGTGGTTCGGGGGTCTTGAGCGTGCTCCAGCAGGCCCTGCTCTTCACCCTGATACCCCTGGCGACAGCGGTGGCGAGCGGCGTCGTGGCCTCGTTCTGGACCCCGGGCCCTGGGGCGAGGAGCTACATCCAGCACTTCGCGGCCGGGATCGTGCTCGCCGCTGTTATCGGGGAGTTGCTCTCGGACGTGGTTTCGAGGCAGCAGCACGTGCTCGCGGCGGTGGTGGGGTTCGTGCTCGGCCTCGGCCTGATGCTCGGCATCAAGCTGGCGAGCCACGCTGGCGGGGGGCACGGGGGCGGGGCGAGCCTGGTGGTGACGGCGGGGGTGGACACGCTCGTGGACGGGTTCGTGATCGGCCTCGGGTTCGTGGTCGGCGGAGGGGCGGGCGCGCTGCTCGCGGGCGCCCTGGCCATCGAACTCTTCTTCCTGGGCTTGAGCGCCTCGGCGGCGGTCGGCGCGTCGGGGAGGCCGGGTCGATGGACGCTCGCCGTGGGAGCGGGGCTTGGCGTGCTCGTCATGGTTGGCTCCGTGGCGGGCGTCCTCATCCTCGGCGGGGCCTCGGAGTCCGTGGTGACGGCGGTTCTGGCGTTCGGGTCTATCGCGCTCTTGTACCTAGTCACCGAGGAGTTGCTGGTGGGGGTGCGCAACGTCCCCGAGACACCCTGGCACACCCTCGTGCTCTTCTCCGGCTTTATCCTGGTGTTCGTGATCGAGATGCTGGTGCATTAGATCCGGGGAGGATCCTGCGGCCCGCGATCGGACCGACCAAGACTCGAGATAAGGCGCTCGTTTCTGCACCAAGCCTCACCGAAGCATTTTGCGGAAGGGTTTGCGGTTCAGGTAGGCGGTGGTCCTCCATGCCCCGAAGGCGCCGCCGAGGGAGCCGAAAATCATGTCTGTGACCGTATCCAGCGGCGGATTGTATATAAGCACTGGGAAGAGGAAGTCGGCGACCACCTCCAAGACCTCCCACGCGCCGCCTCCGACGAGGCCGACGACCGCGCCAGCCAACAGCGCCCGGCCGCCGGGGACGAGCAACGGTAAAGCACCAAGCTGTTGGGCCAGTTCCGCGGTGAGGGCCACGAGGGCGAAGGACGTCAGAAAATGTGCGAGGTTATCGTAGAAGATTCCCTCGTAGAAGAGCCCGAAGATCATGCCAGATAGGTCGAACGCAAGGCTGACCGTCAACGTCACGAGCACGAAACGGGACGGCTTTATCGACCATTTAGTCATCTCTGTCAGCCTGTCCTTTCCGTTCGGTTTCGGTCGCCACGAGGGCAGCCGGGCTTCCCGTTTTCCAGGGTTGCCAGCACCCGTTGCGTCCGCGCGTGGAATTCTTCTGTCTGATGCTAGGAATGGACATCCGGGTTAGACCCGGCACACAGGCTATTACCCATCCGTCGCCCGGCCAAACGGAACCCTTCGGCCCGTGTTGGGCCCGCGAGAACCTCGGGGCGGGGAAGAAGTTGAGGCCGGAGGCTTGCGCAGGCGGCCCTAGCCAGCGAGGGCGAGCGAGTAGAGCCCGTACACGAACGCGAAGGTCGCCAGCGCCAGCGTCAAGGAGGCGGAGAGTTGCGCCCAAGCGGGCAACTTCGCGAAGGCCTGTCCCAGCGGTCCTAAGTGCCTCCGGGCCCTTACCTCCAGCCGGTCCATCAAGCGCGCAGCGGGGTAGAACTCGCCGGCTATCATGCCCAATCCCAGGACGGCGGTCCCCCAGCCCAGTACAGGCAGCCAACCCAACAGGGCGCTCAACGCGATGAGCGCCGCGCCGCCTAGGAGGTGCGAAAGGCTTACGAGGTCGAACCCGCCGGGCCTGTGACCCCGGCGGAGCCGGTACCGCTTTCTAAAGCGGTGCCCCGGACTGCCTGCCGCGAAGATCCGCCAACTCGTCTTCATGCGCCCGATCATAGCCCTGGTCCCACGCTCATACCGCCCGGAGATCCTGGCATGCCAGAATTGCGCGAAGCACCACGCACCCTACGCGAACGAGACGTAGATAAATACCGCCACAGCGGTAAGGACAATGCTTATTATCAACAGTTCTTTCAGGGGTTCTCCTCTCTACGGCTGGACGGGGTCGCGTTCCTGGAGGGAGAGGAGCCTCGCGTAGAGGCCGCCGGAGGAGGCGAGGTCCTCGTGGGTTCCTGCCTCGGCGACGTGGCCCTCTTCGAGGACCAGGATCTGATCCACGTTCCTGACGAGCCTGAGCTCGTGGGCGATAACGAAGGTGGTCCTGCCCGCGGTTAGCGCCCGCCAGCTCTCCTCGACCGCGTTCGCCGCCTCGGCGTCGAGGCCGGACTGGGGCTCGTCCAGGATCAGGATAGGGGTGTCGCGAAGCATCGCCCGGGCGATGGAGATACGCTGGCGCTGCCCCCCCGACAGGCTCTCGCCGCGCTCGGAGAGCACCGTGTCGTAGCCCTCGGGCATCTCCCGGACGAAGTCGTCGGCGCCGGCGAGGCTGGCGACCTCCTCTATCTCCTCCCGGCCCGCGCCGGGCTTGCCGTAGGAGATGTTTTCGGCGACCGTGGCCCGGAAGAGCATCGGGTCCTGGGGGACGAAGGTGATCTCATCCCTCAGAGACTTTAGCGTGAACTCTTTTATGTCCCGCCCGTCTACCAGGACCCTTCCCTCCTGCGGGTCGTAGAGGCGGGCGATGAGGGCAGTCACGGTTGTCTTCCCGGCGCCGCTGACACCAACGAGGGCGACGCGGCTTCCGGCCTCCACTTCGAAATCCACGCCCCGCAGGACCTCCCCGGCCTCGTCTTCGTAGGAGAAACGAACGTCCTCGAAGGCGACGCGGCCGTCGAAAGGAGGTGCTGGGACGGCGCCGGGCTCGTCCTTGACGGTCGGTTCGGCGTTCAGGAGCTCTATGATGCGCTCGCCGGAGACAAGGGATTTGCCGATCTGGTTGACCTGCCGGCTCAACGCCCACAGCGGCGAGAGGAAGAGGGCGAGGTAGGCTATGAAGACGGTCAGGTCGCCTAGAGAGAGGCTTCCGGAGAGCACCTGCCTCGCGCCGAAGTACACGACCAGCGCGGTGCCGATGCCGCCGACGACGCCGAGGACGGTGCTGAACTTGGCCTCTATGACGGCGCTGTCCACGCTGGCGCTCAGGGACTCGCGACTCTCCTTGCGAAAGCGCTCCATCTCGTCGCTCTCGCGGGCGAAGAGCTTGACGGCCCGGATGCCGGTTATGGCCTCCTGCATCACGCTCGCTATGATGCCCTCCTTCGTCCGGACGACCCGCATCCTCTCGACCAGCGCCCGCCGGTATCGGGTAACCGCCAGGAAGAGGAACGGGACGGTGATCAAGGCTAGCAGGGTGAGCTGCCAGTCCAGCCAGAGCATCACGACGAGCATCCCGAGCAGGATCATGAATGAGGACAGCACCTCCACCACGGAGTCCACGAGCAGGGTGCGGACCTCCTTGACGTCGCTCGTTACCCGCGTGATGGTGTCGCCGGTCCTCTTCTTGCCGTGGTAGTCGAGGCCGAGGGCGTGGACCTTCGCGTACAGCGCCTCGCGCATGTCGAAGACGGTCTCCTGCCCTAGCTTCTGCAAGAGAAAACGCCGGAACGAGGCCACGGTTCGGGTGAGCGTGAAGATGAGCACTATAAGGAACGCTATGGCGGCGAGCAGAGCCGCCTTGTCTTGCAAAAACCCGGGCAAAAAGGCGGGCGGAGGTTTGCTGTTCTCGGCCAGCACGTAGTCGATCGTAACGGCGAGCGGCCACGGCTGGGCCAGGCTCGTCCCGGTCTCGAGAAGGAGCACGAACAGGGCGAGGAGCAAGCCCTTGCGGCGGGTCTTCAGGAACGGCGTGAAGTTGGAGAGCGTCTCTCTCGTGCGCCGCAGTCCGGCGCGGGCTTCGGTCAATCTTTTCACTCAGATAGGATACCGCAACCCCGCGGGGTAGAATGTGCGAGGCATACCAATAAGAGGCGTGGAGGCATACCGACTTTGGCGAGAAGAGTAGTCGCGGCCGTAGAAGACCTGCTGTTCCGGAGCAAGATCTCCGAGACCGCCACCCAGCTCGGTGTCGAGGCCTCCTTCCCCCGCAGCCCGACGAAGCTGGAAGATGTCCTCAGGAACTCCCCCCCGGACCTCCTGATCCTGGACCTCAACTCCTCCCGCTTCGAACCCCTGAAGCTTCTCCAGACCGTAAAGTCCGAAGACGCGACGAGGGGCGTAAAAACGGTCGGCTTCCTCTCCCACGTCCAGAAGGACCTCGCGGTCGCGGCGAAGGAGGCAGGCTGCGACCGCGTCATGGCCCGCAGCGCCTTCACGAGGGACCTGCCGAAGGTCCTGGCCGAAGGCGAGGCCGACGACACGGTGGACGAGGCCGGCGTTGGCTGAAGGCGCCTGGGAGTGCCTCGGCCGCGAGCGGCTTCTGGAGACCCCCTACTTCAACCTCCGCTCAGACCGGCTGCGCCTGCCCGACGGCTCCATCAAGGACCCGTACTACGT
>JACDFX010000011.1 GCA_013815575.1 Rubrobacter sp. | reverse complement strand
GCCGGCCTCGGAGGGTACGGGGGTTATCGCGGGCGGCGGGGTTCGTGCGGTGCTCGAGCTCGCCGGTATCAAGGACGTCTTGACGAAGGCGCTCGGCTCGACGACGGCCGTCAACCTGGTTCAGGCTACGGTCGAGGGCCTCGGCAGGCTCCGCACCAAGGCCGACATCGAGCAGGCTCGGGGGGTGAAGATCACGCTATGAGCCCCCTGAAGGTTACTCAGCTAAAGAGCGTTATCGGTTCCAAGGGCGACCAGAAGCGGACGGTCAAGGCCCTTGGGCTCAAGCGGATCAGGGACTCGCGCGTCCACGGGGACACGCCCCAGATAAGGGGCATGCTCCACAAGGTGCGCCACCTGGTTCACGTCGAGGAGGTGCAGGAGTAATGAGGCTCAACGACATCTCCCCGGCCCCCGGCTCCACGCGCGGGCGCAAGCGCGTCGGGCGCGGGATCGGCTCGGGGAAAGGCAAGACCAGCGGCCGCGGCCACAAGGGCGCCGGCGCCCGCTCGGGCTCCTCCACCCACGCCGCCTACGAGGGTGGCCAGATGCCGCTGCAGCGGCGCCTGCCGCGCCTCAAGGGCCAGGCCAGGGGCCGGCACACCGTCGCCCGTCCGGTCAACTACGCGCCGGTCAACATCTCGGACCTCGAAGGGGTCTCCGGTGATACGATAGGGCCGGACGAGTTGCGGGCCGCCGGGCTCGTCAGGAAGAAGGCCAAGCTCGTCAAGATCCTCGGCAACGGTGAGGTCGGGCGGGCCGTCACGGTCAGGGCCCACGCCTTCTCCGAGACGGCAAAGACGAAGATAGAGGCGGGCGGCGGAAGCGTCGAGGTACTGGAGCGCTAACATGCTGGGATCCCTTGCCAACGCCTGGAAGATACCCGAGCTTCGCCAGAAGCTCCTGTTCACGGCTATGATCCTGGCCCTGTACAGGCTCGGGGCGTATATACCCTTGCCCGGGATCAGCCCGCAGACCCTGAGTGGGGCCGGCCCCGGCGGCAACAACTCCTTAACGAGTCTCTTCAGTGCGTTTACCGGCGGGGCGTTCAGCAACTACGCCATCTTCTCGCTGGGTATCATGCCGTATATCACGGCGGCCATCGTCATGCAGCTCATGACGGTCGCCATACCCAGGCTGCAGGAGCTCTCCAAAGAGGGGGAGGCCGGGCAGCAGAAGATCACGCAGTACACCCGCTACTTCACGCTCGCGCTCGCCGTGATCCAGTCCATAGCGATCGTCTTCTACTTCCGGGCTGACGGCGCGCTCGCCGGGGCCAGCATCCTGCAACTGGTGGTCGTCGTCTTCACGCTGACCGCGGGTGTCATGCTAACGATGTGGATGGGCGAGCTCATAAGCCAGCGGGGCCTCGGGAACGGAATCTCGCTGATAATCACAGCCTCGATCCTCTCTCAGGCGCCACAGGCCGTTCGGGCGCTCATAGAGAACGGCAGCATCCTGGTGATAGTGGTTCTGGCCTTGCTCGCCGTCATGATAATCGCGGCGATCGTGTTCGTAAACGAGGGCCAGCGCCGGATCCCGATCACCTACGCCAAGCGGCAGGTCGGGCGCAGGATGAGCCAGGGCGGGACGACGTACCTACCCCTGAAGGTGAACATGGCCGGGGTCATCCCGATCATCTTCGCCTCCTCCCTGCTCCTATTCCCCGTAATCCTGGCGGAGTTCGCCGGTGGGGGTGACCCGGACTCGTTGCTTACCCGAATCGCGGGCTTCTTCGACCCGAGCAGCGCGCCGTACCTGATCCTGTACGCGCTCCTCATCATCATGTTCACCTACTTCTACACGGCGGTGCAGTTCAACCCCGTGGAGCACGCGGACAACCTCAAGAAGAGCGGCGGGTACGTGCCGGGCATCCGGCCTGGGCAGCAGACGGCGCTCTACCTGAACAACGTGCTGACCAGGATCACGCTCTTCGGCGCGGCCTTCCTCGCGCTGGTGGCGGTGATACCGTACATCATCTCGCCGCTCCTCGGCCTGGGCAGCACGATCTTGCTCGGCGGCACTTCCATGCTGATCGTGGTCGGCGTCTCGCTCGACACGGTCCGCCAGCTCGAGAGTCAGCTCATGATGCGCAACTACGAAGGGTTCTTGAAGAAACGATGAAGATCATTCTTTTGGGCCCCCAGGGGGCCGGCAAAGGCACGCAGGCGCAACGCCTCTCGCAGAAGACCGGGGCGAAGCACATCTCGACCGGGGACATCGTCCGCGCCGAGATAAAGTCCGGCTCGGAGCTCGGCCAGAAGGTGCAGGACTTCAACGACCGGGGCGAGCTGGTTCCGGACGAGATCATCGTCGAGATGGCCAAACCCTACCTCGACGACGCCGACGCCTGGCTGCTCGACGGCTTCCCGCGCAACGAGGCGCAGGCGAAGGCCCTAGACGCCGCCCTCGAAGACCTCGATATCGAGCTCGACGCGGCCGTGGCGCTCGAAGCCCCGGACGACGACCTCGTCACGCGGCTCTCTGGCCGCCGCACGAGCGACGCGACGGGCCGGGTCTACCACGTCGAGCACGACCCGCCGCCGGGAGATTCCGAGGAGGACCCCGGTCCCTTCGTTCAGCGCAAGGACGACACCGAAGAGGCCATCCGTCGCCGGCTGGACATCTACCACGAGCATACGGAGCCCCTGAAGGACTACTACGCCGAACGCGGTTTGCTGACCACCGTGGACGCGAGGCAGGGCATCCCGGAGATAACCGAGGAGATCCTGTCGGCCGTGGGCGAGGAAGACGCTTGATCGTCCGCAAGAGCAAATCGGAGCTCGCGGCGATGCGGGAGGGGGGCGAGATCACGGCCGCCTGCCTGAAGATGCTCTCTGAGAACGCCCGCCCCGGCGTCACAACCGGCGACCTCGACGGGATGGCGGAAGACTTTATCCGCTCCCACGGCGGTACGCCGGAGTTCAAGGGCTACCCCGGCGGCCCCGGGGCCCCGGACTTCCCGGGCTCCATCTGCGCCTCCCCGAACGCCATGATCGTCCACGGCGTCCCCGGCCCCTACCGCCTGAAAGACGGCGACATCCTCTCCATCGACGTCGGCGTCCGCTACAAGGGCTTCGTCACCGACGCCGCCACCACGGTCGCCATCGGTGAGGTGCCGGACGAGACGAGCGGGCTTCTCCGGACGACGCGGGAATGCCTGGCGGCGGCGACGGAGGCGATGCGGGACGGGAACAGGCTAGGGGACGTCGGGCACGCCATACAGTCCGTCGCGGAGGCGAAGGGTTACGGGGTCGTCCGCGACCTGGTTTCCCACGGGGTCGGGCGGGACATGCACGAGGACCCGCAGATCCCGAACTACGGTGAGAAGGGGACCGGGGTAAAGCTTCTGCCGGGGATGACGTTCGCGATAGAGCCCATGATCACGCTCGGGGACTACGAGATAGACCTCGACGAGGGGGACAAGTGGTCCATCTACACCGCCGACCGCTCGCTCTCGGCCCACTTCGAGCACACGGTCGCCGTAACGCAGAACGGCCCGTGGGTGTTGACGGAGAACGGGGGCTCGGGCGAGTAGGAGAGGCGAGTAAGCGGTGTGAGAAGCCGAGCCGGCGTGATAAGATAAGCGTTTGGCTCCAATCATTTTGTAACTACTTTAGAAAGAGGAGGTCCTTGGCCAAGGAAGACGTCATAGAGGTTGAAGGCGCCATCACCGAGGCGCTGCCGAACACGCAGTTCCGTGTCGAGTTGGACAACGGGCACAACGTGTTGGCGCACATCTCGGGGAAGATGCGGATGAACTACATCCGGATACTCCCGGGGGATCGGGTGAAGGTGGAGTTGAGCCCCTACGACTTGAGCCGGGGACGGATCACTTACAGGTTCAGGACCTAAAGAGATAAAGGGCAGAAGGAGACGGTTGTGAAAGTACGGGCGAGCGTGAAGCCTATGTGCGACAGGTGCAAGGTCATACGCCGACGGGGCGTGGTCAGGGTGATCTGCCCGAACCCCCGGCACAAGCAGAGGCAGGGATAGGATGGCACGGATAGCGGGCATAGACCTGCCGCGTGAGAAGCGCGTCGAGATCGGGCTCACCTACGTCTTCGGCGTCGGCCGTTCGACGGCCAAGAAGATCCTGGCCGAGACCGAGGTTGACCCGGACACGAAGGTCAGGGATCTGGCCGAGGGCGAGGTCGGGAAGATCCGGGCCTTTATCGACCAGAACCTCCAGGTCGAGGGTGACCTGAGGCGGGAGAACACCCAGAACATCAGGCGGCTCATAGAGATCGGCACCTACAGGGGCATCCGGCACCGCCGGGGACTCCCCGTGCGGGGCCAGCGGACGAAGACGAACGCCCGCCAGCGTAAGGGGCCGAAGCCGTCCATCGGCGGAAGAAAGAGGGCTAAGTAAATGGGTAGGCAGAGGCAGCAGCCGCGCAGGGGCAACCAGCGCGGAGCGAGCCGGCAGCGGCGCAAGGTCCGTCGCAACATCACGACCGGCATCGTCCACATCAAGAGCTCCTTCAACAACACCATCGTCTCCGTGAGCGACCAGGAGGGGAACGTCATCGCCTGGGAGTCGGCGGGGACTCTGGGGTTCAAGGGGAGCCGCAAGAGCACGCCCTACGCGGCCCAGATGACGGCCGAGAGCTGCGCGAACAAGGCGATGGACCAGGGTGTCAGGCGCGTGGACATAGAAGTGAAGGGCCACGGCTCGGGCCGGGACATGGCGGCCAGGACTTTCCAGTCGATGGGCGTCGAGGTTCTCGGTATCAGGGACGTGACGGGCCAGCCGCACAACGGTTGCCGTCCGACCAAGAGGCGCAGGGGGTAGTTTAGAGATGGCGCGATACACGGGACCGAGGGGCCGGCGAGACCGGCGGGCTGGGGTCATGCTCTCGTCGATGCGGAAAAACCCGCTCGAAAAGAAGCCCTATCCTCCGGGCGAGCACGGCCGGGGCAGGCAGAGGCAGACTGAGTACGGGATGCGGCTTCTGGAGAAGCAGAAGGCCCGCTGGTACTACGGGGTCTCCGAGAAGCAGTTCAGGCGGGCCTACGACAAGGCCACCCGGATGCAGGGCGTCTCGGGTGAGAACCTGCTCAGGCAGATGGAGCTCCGGATGGACAACGTGGTCTACCGGATGGGCTTCTCGAGCAGCAGGCCGCAGTCGCGGCAGCTCGTCGTCCACGGCCACTTTCTCCTGAACGGCCGCAAGCACAACATCCCTTCGGCGATTCTGAAGCCTGGCGACGTCGTGTCGATCAGGGAGAAGAGCCGAAACCTGGAGCCCATAGTGGGTGCCGTCGAGAACGTGGTGGCGGTCCCGGCGTGGCTGGAGGCCGACCACGATAACTTTACGGGCAGGCTACTTCACTCGCCGGGGCGCGACGAGATCGACACGCCCGTCGAAGAGTCGCTCATCATCGAGTTTTACAGCCGTTAACAGAGTTTTCTCCGAGCAGGTGGTTTTTTGACGATGTTGGATATAGCACCCCCCCGTTTCAGGGTTGAAGAAGAAGAGGAGAGGCGCGGCACCTTTGTGGCCGAGCCGCTCCCGAGAGGTCTTGGGCACACCATAGGCAACTCCTTGCGCCGCGTGATGCTAAGCGGTCTCACGGGGGCCGCGATCACCAAGATCCGGATCGAGGGCGTCAGCCACGAGTTCTCGACGATCCCCGACGTGAAGGAAGACGTCGTTGACATTATCCTCAACCTCAAGGGGCTCAAGTTTAAGCTGGAGCGCGACGAGCCTATAGAGCTCCAGATCCAGAAGGACGGCCCCGGCGAGGTGACCGCGGGGGACATCGAGGTCAAGGCCGACGTGGAGGTCGTGGACCCCTCTGCCTACATAGCGAGCGTCTCCTCGGGCGGACACCTCGACATGCGCCTCACCATCGAGTTGGGCCAGGGCTACCGCCGGGCCGAGGGCAACAAGAGCGACGCCGATCCCATCGGGGTCATCGCCGTTGACTCGCTGTTCTCGCCGGTGCAGCGGGTGAACTACTCCGTCGCGGAGACGCGCGCCGGCGCCAGGGCCGACCTCGACTCGCTGCGCATGGAGGTCTTTACCGACGGCCGTATAGAGCCCCAAGAGGCCGTGCAGGACGCCTCCAAGCAGCTCATGGACTACCTGGGGCTGTTTACCGACGGCTACCAGGTGCAGGGCGCCGTCGAGGGCCGGCAGCGCGGCGGGCGGGCCGTTATCCAGGACGAGCGCCCGGTCGAGGACCTGGAGCTGACCGTTCGCTCCTACAACTGCCTCAAGCGCGAGGGCGTCGACACCATAGGCCAGCTCGCGACGATGACCGAGGAAGAGCTCATGAACATCCGCAACCTCGGGATGAAGAGCGTCGACGAGATCCGCTCCAAGCTTCTGGAATACGGGTACTCCCTGGAGAGCGAGGGGCTAGATGAGGCACGCTAGGAGGGGCCGCAAGTTGGGGCGCGAGCACCAGCACCGCAAGGCCATGCTCGGCACGATGGCCGGCCAGGTCATCACCCACGGCCGCATAAAGACCACCGCCCCCAAGGCCAAGGAGCTGCGCGGCGTGGTGGACAAGCTTATAAACACCGCCAAAAAGGACGACCTTCACGCCCGGCGTCAGGCGGTCAAGGTCCTCAAGGACAAGACCGTCGTCCGCCGGCTCTTCGAGGACGTCGCCCCCGACCTGGACGGCCGCACCTCGGGCTACACCCGTATCCTGCGGCTCGGTCCGCGCCTCGGGGACGGCGCCGAGAACGTCTATCTGGAGCTCGTCAACTTCAGAGCTGAGTGATCGGCATTCTGTAGTTCAGGGGGAGGGCCGCATGCGGTTCGCGCTCAACGTACCCAACTTTGGCGAGTACGGGGACGCGCGGCTCCTGGCGGGGCTCGCCCACGAGGCCGAGGAGTCCGGCTGGGACGGTTTCTTTGTCTGGGACCACATCGCCTGGGAGGGCGCGACCCACTACGCTGACCCCTGGATCTCGCTCTCCGCTATCGCGGTCGAGACCAACAGCATCAGGATCGGGCCGATGGTCACCCCGCTGCCCAGGCGCCGGCCCTGGAAGGTGGCCCACGAGGCCGTGACCCTGGACCGCCTCTCCGGCGGGCGCCTGACACTTGGGGTCGGTATCGGTGGCCGTGAACGCGAGTTCGGGTTCTTCGGGGAAGAGACCGACGCGAGGCGTCGGGCCGCGATGCTAGACGAGGGGCTGAACATCCTTACGAAGATGTGGAGCGGGGAACCGTTCTCCCACGTGGGTGAACACTATGAGATACCGGACGCCCGCCTAACCCCCCCGCCAATTCAGCGTCCGCGCATCCCCGTCTGGGTCGCCGGCACGTGGCCCCGGAAGGGGCCGTTCCACCGCGCCCTGCGCTGGGACGGGTACGCTCCCGTGGGGGCCGCCGGTGCCCCGCTTACACCGGAGCAAGTCCAGGAGATGACCGAACGCGCCTCCGAACAACGCGTAAACGACGAGCCCTTCGACATCAGGGTAACCGGCTCCACGCGCGGGTTGAGCCCGGACGAGGCCAGACGGATGGTGGAGAAGTTCGCGGAGGCCGGGACGACGTGGTGGGACGAAAACCTTTCGCCTTCGGGCATGTCGCTGGAGGAGGCGCGCGAACGCGTCAGGCTCGGTCCTCCGGACGTTGGCTGATCCTGCCTCCATCTCCTGCGAGCACCTAACCTACTCTTATCCGGGCGCGGCCCCGGCGCTCTCGGGCATTACTCTTGAGGTCCGGGCCGGGGAGTACGTCGGCGTCGTCGGCCCCAACGGCGGCGGTAAGTCCACCCTGGTGCGCCTCCTGAACGGCCTGCTCGTTGCTGACTCCGGTCACGTGCGCGTCGCGGGGTTCGACCCCGCGGCCGAGCCGTTTGAGGTACGACGCAGGGCCGGCGTGCTCTTCCAGAACCCGGACAACGGCCTGGTGGCCCCTTTCGTCGAGGACGACGTCGCCTTCGGGCTCGAGAACCTCGGCGTGGAGCGGGTGGAGATGCGTGAGAGGGTAAGGGAAGCTATCAGGTCCGTGGGGCTGACCGGGTACGAGCGGCGCGAGCCGCACACGCTCTCCGGTGGCGAGAAGCAGCGGGTCGCGCTCGCGGGGCTTCTGGCGGTCGGGCCGGAGATCCTGCTCCTGGACGAGCCGACCGCGATGCTCGACCCCGCGGGCCGGGGCGAGGTGCTCGGCAGGGTCCGCGAGCTCCGGGGTTCGAGGACCGTGCTGCACGTAACGCACCACCTCGAAGAGCTCTTCGACGCCGACCGGGTGCTGGTCTTGAACGGCGGCAGGCTAGTGGCCGCCGCCGCGCCTGAAGCGTTGTTCTCCGACGCCGACCTCTTGCGGGAGAACCGCCTCGTGCTGCCGACGGTCCCGCGGCTGGCGTCGGACTTGGGGCTACCGTTCTGCAGGACGCCGGAGGAGTTGGCCGCCGCCGTAGAGAGGCGGAGCCGGGACAACTCCGGTGTGGAGGCGCGGTGAAGATAGAGCTTCGGGACGTGCGGCACGTCTACTCGCCGGGGACGCCCTTCGCGGTCGAGGCGCTCGGGGGCGTCTCCTTGACGGTCGAGCCGGGAGAGGTGCTCGGCGTGATCGGGGGTACGGGCTCGGGCAAGAGCACCCTCGTTCAGCACCTGAACCTGCTTCTCCTCCCTACGAGCGGACAGGTCCTCGTGGACGGCGCGGACGCCCTCTCGATGGACCGGACGGCGCTCCGGCGTCGTGTCGGGCTGGTCTTCCAGACGCCCGAGCAGGGCCTCTTCGCCCCCACGGTAGAAGAGGACGTGGCCTTCGCGCCGCGGAGGCTCGGCCTGGACGAAGGGGAGGTGCGGGAGCGCGTCCGGGAGGCACTGGGGCTGCTCGACGCCGGGCATCTGGCAGGGCGCTCGCCCTTCGCGCTCTCCGGTGGCGAGCGGCGGCGGGTCGCCATAGCCGGGGTGCTCGCGATGGGCCCCGAGGTTCTCGTGCTCGACGAGCCGACCGCCGGCCTGGACCCCACCGCGCGGGGAGACCTCATCGGCCTCGTCGTTCGCCTCAAGGCCTCCGGCGTGACGGTAGTCATCGTCTCCCACGACCTCGACGAGGTGGCCGAGGTCGCCGACCGGGTCTGCGTGCTCGGAGGGGGAGCGGTAAGGGCTATCGGAACGCCTGCCGATGTCTTCTACGCTGACACTTCGCCCGCGCCGACGACCGTGCGCGTGGCCGCCGCGGTGGGGGAGAGACGACTCCCCGGCCTCGGGAGGCCGGTGCGTTACGGGGAGACGCTCGCGGCCCTCCGAAGTGCGATGGGGGGCACGGGATGACGGCCGTTCGGGGCGTGGGGCAGTTCTACCCGGTTGGGTCGCCGCTGCACGAGCTCGACCCGCGGGCGAAGGTGGTGGCGACGGCCCTTCTGGTGGTCGGGCTGTTCTTCGTGGACTCGGCGGCCGGTTTCGCTGTCGCGGGGACGGCCGCTGCGCTGCTCGTCGCGGTGAGCCGGGTGCCGCTTCGGGTGTTTCTCGGTCTTCTACGACCGGTCGCGTTTATCGTGGCGCTCACCTTTTTCTTTCAAGTCTTTTTTCTGCGGGAGGGGCCCACGCTCTTCAGGTGGGGGTTCGTGGAGGTGCATGAGGGGGGGCTCGAGATGGGCCTGTTGCTCTCGGCGCGGCTCCTGATCCTGGTGACGACCGCGGGCCTTTTGACGGCGACGACGGCGCCGGTCGCGCTTGCCGACGGCATAGAGGACCTCCTCTCACCGCTCAAGAGGCTCCGCTTCCCGGCCCACGAGGTCGCGATGATGATGACCATTGCCCTGCGCTTCATCCCGACGCTCGGCGAGGAGGCGCAGAAGATCTCGCGCGCCCAGGCCGCCCGCGGCGCGGACTTTACGAGCGGCGGCCTGCTCGCCCGCGCCCGGGCCCTCGTTCCGATCCTGGTCCCCCTGACAATCGGGGCTTTCCGCCGCGCCGATGAGCTGGCCGAGGCGATGGAGAGCCGTGGCTACCGCGGCGGCCAGGGCCGCGTCCGCTACCGCGAGCTGCGTTTCCGCACCCGCGACGCCCTGGCGCTTGTCCTGACGGTGCTCGTGGTCCTAGCCGCGGTGCTGCTTTGAAGCTCGCCGGCCTCGTCGAGTACGATGGAGCCCGCTTCGCCGGATGGGCCGCCCAGCCCGACAAGCGGACGGTGGAGGGGGTGCTCTCCGAGGCCCTCTGGACGGTGCTGCGCCGGCCCGTGAAGCTCGGCGTCGCCGGCCGCACCGACGCGGGTGTACACGCGGGCGGGCAGGTCGTCTCCTTTGAAGCGGAGACGGATCTACCCCCGTCACGTATTGCCTACAAGGCGACCGCGGTGCTGCCGGAGGACGTGGCGCTCAGGCGCTGCGTCGCCGTTCCGGAGGCCTTCGACGCCAGGCGGGACGCGAGGAGTAGGGGCTACGAGTACCGGGTGGTGAACGACGAAGTCCGGTCCCCCCTAAGGCGCCTGCGGGCGGCCTACGAGCCACGCAAGATGGACTTCGGCCTCCTGGCGGAGACGGGGGAGATGGTCCGTGGCGCCCACGACTTCAGCGCCTTCACCCCGTCCAAGGGCTACCACGTCCGGTTCGGGCGGGTCATAGCGGAGTCGCGCTGGACCCGGGAGGGGGATCTCCTCCTGTACCGCATCAGCGCCGATTCCTTCCTGTACGGTATGGTCAGGTCGCTGGTGGGCACCATGCAAGAGGTCGCCCGGGGGAAGCGGGAGATGGGCGACTTCGAGGCGTTGCTCTCCGGCGGGCGACGCCAGGATGCGGGGCCCGCCGCGCCGTCCCGGGGGCTGACCCTGGTAAGCGTCGGGTACGACGAGGACCTCTGGAGGTAGAGATGGACGGGGACAGGACGTGCACGCTCTTGAAGGAGATAGACGCCTACGTGGCAGGCCTCTACGCGCCGCCGGACGAGGCGCTCACAGCAGCCCTGCGGGAGTCCGAGCGGGCCGGGCTGCCGTCCATAAACGTCTCCGCGAGCGAGGGGAAGCTCCTTCAGATGCTCGTCGAGATCTCTGGGGCGCGGCGGGTGCTGGAGATCGGGACGCTCGGGGGTTACAGCGCCATCCACTTCGCCCGCGCCCTGCCGGAGGACGGCGCCCTGATCTCCCTGGAGCTCGACGTATGCCACGCCGAAGTCGCCCGCCGAAACGTCGAGCGGGCCGGCCTCTCGAATAAAGTGGAGATCCGGGTGGGCGACGCCCGCGACGCGCTCGCCGGGATCATTGAGAATGGGGAGGGCCCCTTCGATCTAGTCTTTATAGACGCGGACAAGGAGGGCTACCCGGAGTACCTGGACTGGTCCCTGCGCCTCTCCCGACCCGGCACCCTCATCCTCGGCGACAACGCCATCCGCGGGGGAAGCGTCATAGATCCGGACGACCATTCGTCCCGCGCGATGCGCGAGTTCAACGAGAAATTGGCGAAGGACCCGCGTCTCTCGGCCTTGATACTGCCCCTGATCCGGGACCGCATAGACGGCCTCGCCATAGCCAGGGTCGTGGAGGTGTAGGAGGGTGTGGCTAGGGCGAGCCGGGCTACGGTAGACTCTCCTGGCCCGGACCTGCTTGCCTCTCGGCCTCTTCGGAGTCTCGTCGATGCCGAGTACGAGCGCGTGTCCCCAAACGCGTCGACACGTCAGCCCAAGCGCCTCGAGCCTTCGCTAGCGCTACTCAGACAGGTATTCGAGTTCTCGACCCTGACCAGCGCCAGATTACGGTGCGTGTTGGAGGACTTCGACCTCACCGAATCCATGGCCGGGGTACTCTGGACGCTCGATTCTAGCCAGCCGCCGGTCCCAATGCGCGAGTTGGCGCGAAGGATCGGTTGTGATCCGTCCAACGTCACCCTTATCGGTGACAAACGTCAGCGAGCCGGCCTCGTGGAACGCCAACCCCACCCCAGCGACGGCCGGGCACGGGTACTCGCGCTCACGGACGCCGGCCGAGCCTTCCGGAAGCGGCTACTGAACTGTCTCGTCGCGACCACGCCGCTGTCCACGCTCACCGTCAGCGAGCAACAGCAGCTCAGCGACCTACTGAACAAGCTCGGCGCCGACGACTAGCTGCGGCTTGGAACAGGCCGTGGGAGAGTCGCAAGAGTACCGATGTTGAAGCAACGGATCCCCCAGTTGGGTGCCGATGCCCCCGACCTCAGAATGACGTGCAGGTGGAAGTGGGGACCCCTAGGTCAGCGCGATGCTGGTGGCGAGCTCGTAGCCTTGGGAGGTTATCCGGCGGGCTTTCCCACACCTCTTTGCAATACTCTCACGAGGTAGGCGACGCCGAAGCAGGTGGTGCAGGCGAGCACGATGGCGGCGCCCGAGGCGACGTCGAAGAAGTAGGAGGCGTAGAGGCCTGCCACACCCGAAAAGGCGGCCACGGCGGCGGAGATCGCCATCATCCGGGGGAGGCTGTTGGTTACGAGGGAGGCAGCGGCGGCCGGGGTGATAAGGAGGGCGCTGATCAGGACGACGCCAACGGCCTGGATGCCGGCGACGACGGTCAGGGAGAGCAGCACGAGTAGCCCGTAGCGCACCTTGTCAGCCCCGAGCCCCATCGCCTGCGCGTGTACGGGGTCGAAGGAGGTCAACTCCAGCTCCTTGTGGAACAGGAAGAGGAAGGCGAGGACGAGTAGGGCCAGCGTAGAGATGAACACGAGGTCCCTTGGAACGATGCCGAGCACGTTGCCGAAGAGCATGTCGGAGAAGTCGCGGAAGGAGTTCGCCGTGCTCATGAGCAGGATGCCGAGGGCGAACATGCCGGTGAAGGTTACGCCGATGGCCGTGTCTTCACGCAGCGTCCCACGCCTGGAGAGCCAGCCTATGCCGAGCGCCGTTGCGACCCCGGCGACCACCGCACCCCCGAGCAGGTTCAGGCCGAGAAGGTACGCCGCCACGAGCCCCGGTAGGATCGTATGCGCCAACGCATCCCCGATAAACGCCATGCTCCGCAACACCACGTAGACCCCGAGCACGGCGCACGTCACACCCACCAGAACCGCGGCCAGAAGCCCGGTCTGCATGAACGTAAACTGCAGCGGTTCCGTCAGCCAGCCCACGCGGCCTCCCGTCCGACCGGGAGACCCACGAACGCGCCC
>JACDFX010000187.1:4717-5173 GCA_013815575.1 Rubrobacter sp. | reverse complement strand
GTCCAAGATAAGTCGGGTAACCGTCTCCGGTTGCTCCACGTTGGCGATGTGGGCGGCCCCGAGAACGACCTCGAAGCGCGCGCCGTGGATGGAGTCGCGGATGAGCCCGCCGTGCTCGGGCTGGGTCGCGGGGTCCTGTAGGGTGGGTGCCTGACCGTCCCACATCTCCAGCACCATTCCAAGGGAGTTGGAGAACACGAGGACCGGCGCGCTCTCAGGCCCTTCGAGCAGGTAGTTTAGGTCGGGCACGTTGTCTGTGGTCAAGAAGGTTCCTCCCCGCGGTAGAGTTTCAGGGCCCGGTCGACGAACGAACCCGCGGCTCCGAGGTAGCCCGCCGGGTCGAGCGCCGCGTCTATCTCCCCTTCGGAGAGCACTTCGCGGATTTCGGCGTCTTGCAGCAACTCCTCGCGCAGATGCTTCCCGTGCTTCAGC
The DNA here is from genome assembly GCA_013815575.1 of Rubrobacter sp. Taxonomy (GTDB): domain Bacteria; phylum Actinomycetota; class Rubrobacteria; order Rubrobacterales; family Rubrobacteraceae; genus Rubrobacter_D. The sequence goes on along the minus strand of JACDFX010000187.1, from coordinate 4,741 downwards.
GCCCGGCGGCAGGCGGCCCCGACG
>JACDFX010000187.1:0-4707 GCA_013815575.1 Rubrobacter sp. | reverse complement strand
TCCGACGTGACCGTGGTTACGTTCTCGGCGAGAAGCATGCCCTTCGTCGCGCCGAGGTTCTCCAGCATCTTCTCCGGGAAGACCTCCAGGCCCGCCGTCGCCTCGCGGACGTTGGCGGCGGCACCGCCGGCGAGGGCGAGGGCGTCCGAGAGTGCCTCCCATTCCGAGTGCCAGGCGCCGGCGGCGCGTTCGTGCTCCTGCGCCATAGCTGCCTGGAGAGTACGCGACAGGTCCTGCACGCGGCGGGCGTTGGCGGCGGCGGTCACGGAGAGGATGGGGTTGCGTTTGTGGGGGAGGGTCGAGGAGCCGCCGCGGCCCGCGCCGGCGGGCTCGGCGACCTCGCCGACCTCGGTCTGGGCCAGGAGGATGATGTCCTGGGAGATTTTAGCCAGGACGCCCGCGAGGAGCGAGAGCGCGTCGGCGATGGCGGAGATCCTGGTCCGGTCCGTGTGCCAGGGCACGGGCGGCTCCGGGAGGCCCAGCTCCAGCGCGAACTCCCGCAAAACTAGAAGCCCGGAGTCGCCGAGCGAGGCGAGCGTCCCCGCGGCCCCGCCGAGCTGCGCGGCGAGCCCGGAGCCCCGTAGCCCGCGAAGCCTCCGCCGCGCCTCCAGAACGGAGACGAGCCAGCCAGCCGCCTTGAGCCCGAAGGTCGTAGGCAGGGCCTGCTGCAGGAGCGTTCGGCCCGCCATCAAGGTGTCGCGGTGTTCCTCCGCGAGCCGGGCGCACGCGCCGGCGATGCCGTCCACCTCGACGAGGATAAGGTCAAGCGTCCTGCGGGAGACGAGCATTGCGGCGGTGTCCGTGATGTCCTGGCTCGTGGCACCCCTGTGGACGTGGCGGGCGGCGTCTTTTGAGGTTGCCGAGACCTTCCCGGTCAACGCCCGCACGAGGGCGGGGACGGGGTTGCCGGCGGCGCGTCCGGCCTGGCCGATCTCCCCCGGGTCGAAAAGGTCGGCGTCGCAGAGGCGGACGATAGACTCCGCACTTTCGGGTGGGATCAGGCCAACCCGCGCCCCGGCGACGGCGAGCGCCGCCTCCGCGTCGAGCATCGCCTGCAGCCAGGCTTTTCCCGAGACGGCCTCCCTGAAAGCGCCGGGGACGAAGATCGGGCCGAACAGGTCCCCGCTCATCCCGCGAGCTCGAAGAACACCGTCTGGTCCTCCCCCTGGAGATGGACGTCGAAGCGGTAGGACCCGTCCCCTTCGTCGTGGGCGACGAGGGTCTCCCGGAGCGTCTGGTTCTCGATCAAAGAAAGGACCGGGTCGGCGGCGTTAGCCGCCACTTCGTCGGGGAAATACAGGCGGGTGATCACCTGCCTGAGCAGGCCGCGGGCGAAGATCAGGACGTTCACGTGCGGGGCTTGAGAAGTTCCATCCGCGGCCGGAACGGGTGCGGGTTTCAAGGTGACAAACGAGAAACGGCCACCATCCGCGGTCCCGGAGCGGCCCCAATCGGAGAAACCACCGTCGAGCGTGTTGGGGTTCTCTTCAAAAGAGATTGGTCCGGCCTGCGAGATCTCGACCGCCGCGTCGGTCACGGGCTCCCCGGCACCATCGTAAATGAAGCCCGAGATCCTTATTGCCCCGGGGTAGTCCGGCGAAACCAACTCCGTGAGGTCCCTTTCGAGCAGGGCGTCGTGGAAGAAGGGGCCTATGGTCTGCGAGGGCGTGGGCTCCAGACTCACGCGTGCGGCCTCTCGAACGGGGTGGCCTCGCGGCCTTCGAGTACGATATCGAAACGGTAGCCGAGGGCCCACTCAGGCTCGGTCGTTTCGAGGTCGAAGCGGGAGATCATGCGCCTCTGGGCCTTCGGGTCGCGCACGGACTGGAAGATGGGGTCGTGCTCGAAGAGCGGGTCGCCCGGGAAGTACATCTGGGTGATGAGTCGGCTCCTGAAGTAGGACCCGAAGAGCGAGAGGTGTATGTGGGCCGGCCGCCAGGCATTGTCGTGGTTTTTCCACGGGTACGCCCCCGGCTTGACCGTGACGAAGCGGTAGCGGCCCTCGTCGTCCGTGAGGCACCGGCCCGCGCCGGAGAAGTTCGGGTCCAGCGGGGCTGGATGCTGGTCCTTGTGGTGGGTGTAGCGTCCGGCGGCGTTCGCCTGCCAGGCCTCGACGAGGCCTTTTCTGACCGGGCGTCCGTCGCCGTCCAGGACGCGGCCGGTGACGATGATCCTCTCCCCCAGAGGCTCCCCCTCGTGCTGGCGGGTCAGGTCGTCGTCCACCTCCCCGATTCGCCCGTGTCCGTAGGCCGGGCCCGAGATATCCGACAGGGCCTTTGGCAGTATGACGGGCGGCTCCTTCGGCGCCCGCAGGCGCGTGGACTTGTAGTCCGGGTAGAGGTACGGTGGATGCCCGGCGGCCTCTCTCATGGTCTGCTGCCTCACTCCGATCCCCCCTTGCTATTCAACGGCGATCCCCGAAACGTTCATGCGGACGTTCCTTTTCTTGCCGCCTCGGTCCTGGCTTTGAGTTCGCGCAGGAGCTTTAGTTCCTTTTCCGTCGGGGGTTCGGTGCTGCCCGGGTTCACTGCCACCTTCAGGTCCCAGCCCGTCGCCTCCCTTGCCTGCTCGACCGTCGCGCCCGGGTGCAGCACCACCAGGGTGAGCTCTTTCGTCTCCGGGTCGGGGCGCAGGACGCCGAGGTCGGTGATGAGGGCGGTGGGCCCCTTGCCGGGGAGGCCGAGTTCTTCGCGGGCGTTTCCGCCCGTGCCGTGGCCGACGGAGGTGATAAAGGAAAGTTCTTCGACGAGGGCGCGGGGCCTGTGACGGAGCATGATGATGACCTCTTTGGCGGAGGTCGCGATCTCCGGCGCCCCGCCCGCCCCGGGCAGGCGCACCTTGGGTGAATCGTAGTCCCCGACCACCGTGGTGTTGATGTTGCCAAAGCGGTCCACCTGGGCGGCACCAAGAAAGCCGACGTCCACACGGCCGGCCTGGAGCCAGTAGTTGAAGATCTCCGGCACCGAGACAACCGAATCAGCGTGCTCCGCTAGCACACCGTCGCCGATGGAGAGCGGCAACACGTCGGGTTTCGCGCCGACGGTGCCGGACTCGTAGATCAGCACGCACCCGGGCGCGTGCGTCGCCCTCGCCAGGTTCGCGGCCTCGCTCGGCAGCCCGATGCCGACAAAGCAGACCGTCCCGTCGGCGAGCTCCCGGGAAGCGGCCACGGTCATCATCTCGTCTGTGGTGTAGGAGCCCGCGGCTTTGCCCGTATTTCCGTCGGTCGTCACTTCGTGACCATCCCTTTCGCCCTGACGCTCTCCAGGTACTCGCCGAAGTTCTCCGTGCCGAGGACGTGCTCCTCCATCCAGGCTCCGAACTCCTCCCGGTCGCGCCCTATCGGGTCCCACGCCTCGTAGAAGGAGTTGTCCCGGTCGTAGTAGCCGTCGGCGTAAGACGGGTGCGCCCCCTTGGGCTCGACCGATATCGCGTCTATGGCGACCGCCGGCAGGACGACCTGGAAGGGGTGGGGCACCAGCTCGTCCACGACCTCCTCGACCGTGACGATGGCCCGGCGGGCGGAGAGCACGGCCTCCTTCTGGATGCCGGAGATACCCCAGATCGCGACGTTCCCCCGGCCGTCAGCCTGCTGGGCGTGGATGATGGAGACGTCGGGGTTGAGGGCCGGCACCGCCATCAGCTCCTCGCCCGTGAACGGGCACTTTATCGGGGCGATCGTGGAGGTTACTTTCGGCAGGTCCGTGCCGACGTAGCCGCGGAGAACGGCGAACGGGAGGTTCGAGGCGCCCGCGACGTAGCGGTTCGCCATGCCGGCGTGGGAGTGCTCCTCTATCTCCAGAGGGGCGGGCCAGTCGTTCTCGACGGCGTCGCGGAAGCGGTGCAACGAGCCTACGCCGGGGTTGCCGCCCCAGGAGAAGACGAGTTTTCTCGCGCAGCCCATGCCTATCATCTGGTCGTAGATCAGGTCCGGCGTCATCCGGATCAGGGTCAGGTCCTTGCGTCCCTGGCGGATGATCTCGTGCGCCGCGGCCGTCGGTATGAGGTGCGTGAAGCCTTCGAGCGCGACGGAGTCCCCGTCCCGCACGAGCTCCGCGGTGGCCTCGCGCAGGTCTGCTACATGGGCCAACCGGTGGCCTCCTTTTCAGATGCGTCTCTCAACCGGTCCTCAAGACCGGCTTGAGCGTGCCGCCGCCCTCGGCGTCCTCGGCGGCCCTGTTGATCTCGTCGAGGTCGTAGTACCCGATCAGGCGGTCGAACGGGAACCTGCCCTGACGGTGCAACTCTATGAGCAGCGGGATAAAGACGTCAGGTACGGAGTCCCCTTCTATGATGCCGCGCACGGTCTTGCCGGGGATCATGACGCCGTTCCAGTCAAGCGAAACCTCGGTCCCAACCGGGGGCGCACCCACGATACCGCAGGTCCCGAGCGGCGCGAGCGCGTCCACCGCCTGCCTCAACACCTGCGGCACGCCGGTCGTCTCCAGCGCGTAGTTCGGCCCGCCGCCGGTGATCCGACCAACTTCCTCGACCGCGTCCACCTCGGAACCGTTGACGGTGTGTGTGGCGCCTAGTTCACGGGCCAGATCCAGCCGCTCGGGCTTGACGTCCACGCCGACGATGGTCGTGCAGCCGGCGGCTACGGCCGCCATGATCGCGCTCATCCCAACAGCCCCCGTCCCGAACACGGCGATGCTGGAGCCGGGCTCGGGTTTGAGGGAGTTCAGCACGGCCCCGGCCCCCGTC
>JACDFX010000186.1 GCA_013815575.1 Rubrobacter sp. | reverse complement strand
GGAGCGCGTCCGGCTCATGCTGAACTACGCGGCGCCGTGGTGCGAAGTCCCGTCGGGCGAAGGCGAGAAACACTTCCCCGAGTACCCGGAGGAATCTTTAGAGGAGTGGCACCGCCGCCACGGGCTGCCGTAGCAGCAGTCCGAAAGCACGGCTTCGTGCCGGCCGAAAGCCTCTTGTCGGGGTTCAGCTCTGCCGGCCCGAAGTCGGGCGTGGTGCTCATAGGCGGGGCCCTGCTGGCGATGTGGGTCTTGGAGCTCGCAGACTTGTTGCTCTTGGGTGGCGCGCTTGACGCCTACGGGATACGGCCGAGGTCCGTGGACGGGCTCGAAGGGATCGTTCTGTCCCCGTTTCTGCACGGCGGTCTCGCCCACCTGGCGAACAACTCCGTCCCTTTCGTCGTCTTCGGGTTGCTGGTCTTCCTCAATGGACTGCGCAACTTCGTGGTCACGACACTACTCTCGCTCTTCGTCGGCGGTCTCGGCGTCTGGCTGGTAGGCGCACCGAACACCGTACACATCGGGGCGAGCGGCGTGGTCTTCGGGTACCTGGGATACCTGCTCCTGCGCGGGTACTTCAGCCGGAGCGTCGGGGCGATCCTGCTCTCCCTGCTGCTCGTCGTCCTGTACGGAGGAGCCCTGTGGGGCCTGCTGCCAATCCAGACGGGCGTCTCCTGGACGGCGCACCTCTTCGGCTTTCTCGGCGGCGGCCTCTCCGCGTACCTACTGCGCCGGCGCTAGCCGCGTGGCTTACGTACGAGGGAGGCGTAATCGACCCATGCTGCTCGTGGGCCGTGGCCACGATCTTCGACGAGGTGCTATGGGCCTTCCAGCATGACTGTTATCTCGATTCAAGACGTAACGCACGATAATTGGCGTGCGACCCTTCGACTCTCCGTGCGCCCGGAGCAACAACGTTTCGTCGCCGATTCGACGCCCATCGTTGCCATCGCGCTTGCGAAAGCCTACGTTCGCCCGGCAGGACACCGATGGATACCCTACATTATCTATGCTGACACTTCGATGGTCGGCTTTATCGAACTATCGTACGAACCCGAAAGCCCGGATCAGTACTGGATCTATCACTTTTTCATCGATAGATCCTATCAAGGCAAAGGCTATGGCAAGCAAGCACTCCGCGCGTTCGTCGAGGTCGTCAAGGAACGATTGCCGCAGTGTCAGGTGATCCGTCTCGCGGTGCATCCCGAGAATCATCACGCTCAATACTTTTATACGAGCCTCGGGTTCCGTCGGACAGACCAGGAGCTCGAAGGCGAGCCCGTGTATGCACTCGTTGTACGATGAGACCAGCAGGCCACCTTCCCCCAGTAACCTCCGACTTACCAGATCCAGACCGTAGTTGCAGCGGTACTCTTCCTCGGCATGCGGGCCGCCGTAGATGGCGTAGACCTTAGATCCCAGCTCTATCTCCAAGCGCATCCTCTGTCCGAACGGGGAGCGGCTCAGGGCGGAGACGAAGGGGGTGGGAAATTCAGTATGTCACGTTCGGAGGGCGAGAATACCGCTGCCCCTGCTACAATCTTTTTACGGTGATGCAAGAGATCTACAAAGAGATTCTCCTGGACCATTTCCGGCGTCCGCGCCACAGGCGCGAGATCGAGGACGCCGAGATCGAGGAACACATCAACAATCCCCTCTGCGGCGACGAGGTGACGGTCTATGCCAACCTCCGGGACGATGGCCTGGAGGCGAGCTTTATCGGGCGTGGTTGCGCCATCTCTCAGGCATCCGCCTCGATGCTCGCCGAGCGCCTCGAAGGCAAGAGCCGCGGGGAGGCGGAAGAAGAGATCGAAGCCTTCCTAAGAATGATGCACACGGAGGAGAACGAAGACCTCGGCGACCTGGTAGCCCTCAAGAGCGTCATCCAGACCCCCAACCGCATCCGCTGCGCCACCCTCGCCTGGGACGCGCTGAAGCGGGGTATGGAACGCCGCTGACGGATCCGCCCTTCTCGTAAACTACTCGAGAAAGCACCCAGGATACCGGGCGAAGATGAAGAGCTTCTCAACCTCCACGCGCGAGTAGACGCCCTCGCCCATTCGAGCTTTTATTGCTCTTGGGTCAAGGACCTTTGCCGTTGCCGTTCTCGGCCTCCAGGGATTCCAGAACACCGCGAAGCACACCGGGGGCAAGCTCGTCACCGTCCGGGCTGATGACCCAGTTCAGGCCGCTTCCGCCGGGGATCTTGGGGCATTTGACCCTGGCGCAGAGCACGTAGGTCTCAAGCTCCGCCTCTTCCGGGTAGAAATTGGTCAGGTGATCCACCATCGTCGTCACCGAGTTGTTGAACAGCGATAGCTCTATTGCCACGTCGCCTCCGTTTCGCTCTCCTGTGCCTCTCCATCCAGACATGCTACCCTTCACCGCCGCTTCTCACTCGGCCCCGCGCTCGCCAGCCGCGTTCCGGGATAGCCTCGCAGGGGCATTCCGCGCGGAACTACCGGACCCCAGCCAAAACCCGAAACCCTATACCCAGAGCCTGGGACAGCTTCTCTCCGGGTCCTCCTTCGAGCTCGTACCCGGGGTCTCTGGGCACGGTCTCGAAAAAGACGCGGTTGTGGTGGGCGAAGGACGGCCAACGGTATGCGCGGTGGCTGTAGTAGTAGACGATGGGGTACTGGCGGACGCCCTCGTTCCGGGCCTGATGGTGGAAGGCGGGCAGGCTAACCCAGCACCCAGGTGTCCTTTGTCCTGCCGCCGCTGGAGACGTTGACGAGCCTGCTGCCGGGGGCGGCCACCCTGGTCATCGCGCCCGGGATGACCCAGACGGTTTCGGGGTCCGGGGCAAGGGCGTGGACGCGGAGGTCGGCGTAGGAGTCCCGGAGGACGAAGCCCTCTTCGGACGTCTCGCAGAGGACGTGGGTCGAGAAGTCTATCGGGTCCTGGGCAACGAACTCCACGGGATTCTCCTCGACCCCGGCGCGGAACTCCCGGATGGCCTCTTCGGACTCTTCAGGGGCTATGAGGACACCCTTGCCGCCCCAGCCGCTGCGGCTCTTGACGACCAGCTCGTCGAAGTGGTCCATGACGTAGTCTCTCTCTTTCTCGACGGCGAGGGAGTAGGTGCGGAGGTTCTGGAGAATTGGTTCCTCGCCGAGGTAGGTCCGGATCATCTCCGGGACGAACGGGTAGACGCCCTTGTCATCGGCGATGCCGAGGTTCGGGGCGAAGACCGCCTCGACCTTGCCGGCGGCCTGGCTTTCGATCAGGCCGGGAAGGTCGTCGTAGATCCTGCCGTCCTCGATGCGCTCGTAGATCACGTCGATCCTGCGACCGCTCTCCTTGTGGACGAGGAAGCCGCCCCGATCCAGCTCGACCTCCCGGCGCCCCGCGAGGATGGCCCCATGCTCCCGCGCGAAGAGGTTATGGTCGAGATAGTACTGGTCCTCGTATCCGGTCGAGAGGACGGCGATTGTCGGGTCGGATTTCGGCGAGGCGGCCCGCAACACCTCGCCGAAGCGCCCCATCAGGTCGTCCAGCGGCCTGACGCCGAGCGCGGCGTAGGACTCGGGCAGCACCTCGGCCGTCCTCGCCCGCAGCAGGTGCATCGGCTCGATGCCAACGGGCATCTTGGCGTTGTCCTCGATGATGAGGTACTCCCAGCCGCCGGCCTCTCCGGATTCCACGGCCACCACGTCGAAGCCCATCTGCCGGTTCGGCACGCCCCCGAACCGCGTCGGCGCGGACCCGTCAAAGAGGACGCTGCTCTCCAGTATCTCCGCCGGTACGACCTCATCTTTGCCCCTCTCCAACCGCCGCAACCACTCGTTGATGGCGAGCATCCGCTGGGTCAGCCCCCGCTCCAGGACCTCCCAACCCGCGGCTGGCAGGAGGCGTGGCACGTAGTCCGTCGGATAAGTCTTGTCCTCCCGATCCGGGATACCGAGGTCCCGCTGCACGCCGAGCAGCCGCTCGTGGGCGAGGTTCACCCTGCGCCCCCACTCCCCAGGCCCCATCCGGCCCATCTCCTCCAGCACGGGCCCGTAGTGGGAGAAGGGCTTCCCGTCCTCCCCAAAGACCTCGCTGGGGCCGGACGACTCGCGCCTAAAACTTATGAAGTCTATAGAGTCATGGGCCACAGGCTACTCCTCAGAGAGACGGTACAGGGGGGCGATAGTAGCGTCTGCGCCGGACGGTTGCTACCTCCGGGTTCTTCCTGATACCTACCCAAACACTCCCACGAGGGCGCAGGGCAGGCCGAGCATGAAGGAGAGCGAGAAGGTTATTGCGAAGAACACGTTGTGCTCTGAGACGTATGAGTAGAGGCGTTTGTAGTGAAGCATCAGGAGGGCCGAGGGGATCGCGATGCCCGCCATCAGGGCCGCCATCACTCGGACGGTGTTGAGCGGCCCAATCCTATCGCTCACGCCGTCCGAGTTGAGCAGGAGAAGCCCGAACCAGTCAGCCGTGAGCATGAGCGAGACGCAGAAGACCACGAGCAACCCGACGAACACCGGGCGCGGGAAGAGAGGGCCCAGGGCCGGCGCGTCGGGCGCGCCGCCGTCCTCCTCGAAAAACTTCCCGGGCGGCCCGCCGAAAGGCTTCGGCCACTTCTTCGTCTTCTTCATGGCCCGGATAATAGTAACGCATGACTATCGAGGACGCCCCGGTAGATCAGAACGAGCAACGTCCTTATTTTCGGACGAAGCCGCCCTCGGAGTGGATGGTCTGGCCCGTGATCCAGGCCGCCTCGTCACCCGCCAGGAACGCCACGAGCCTCGCCGCGTCCTCTGGATGCCCGATCCTGCCGGACGGGAACTTCGGCAGCAACTCCCGCCCCAACTCCTCCGAGATCCAGCCCGTGTCCGTGGGGCCGGGGTTGATGGCGTTGACGGTGATCCCCCTGTGCCCCACGCCCGCCGCGAGGGATCTCGTGAACGCCTCGATGGCCCCCTTGGTCATGCCGTATGCTAACTCCTCTTCCATCGGCCCGAGGGACTGCCCGGAACTGAAGTTGACGATCCTGCCGCCAGGCCCGCCCGGATACCGCCGCGCGAAAAGAACCGATAGCAGCGCCATCGCCCGCACGTTGACGGCGTAGTGGGCATCGAGAATCTCCCCGTCGAGCGCCTCGTAGCCGTCGTGCGTGGAATAGGCCGCGACGTTGACCAACATGGAGGGCACTCCGAGCCTCTCCGTCGCCGCGTCTAGGAGCCACTC
>JACDFX010000185.1 GCA_013815575.1 Rubrobacter sp. | reverse complement strand
CGTCCCCGTAGAAGCCGGAGAGCTCTATAGAAGGCTGCCCGCCGTCGAAGGCGAAGTTCTCCCTGGTCGGCGCGAGATCGGCGGAGATGACCGCCGTGTTCTCCTGCTCCCGCAGCGCCGTCCACACCTCTTCGCGGCCGTCGTACTCGGCGACGGTGGACTTGAAGCCGTAGCCGACGTTTTTCGTGTAGCCCCCATCCACGCCCTGCACGAAGAGGGTGTCGGCCTTGCGGCCGGTGTCCCTCTGCTTCGCGTCCAGGGGGAGGCCGGTGATGGTCCCGACGGCGGTGACGTCGGTCCCGTCCACCTCCTTGGAGTTCTCGAGTGCCTCGTTCATGTCCGGTATCGGGGCCGCGTAGCCGGCGTCGGCGCGGATGTCGAAGCCGCCGGAGAGACGGTCGGTGTCCTCGAAGATGGAGCCGAAGGCGGCCGTTATGAAGCTCATGGTAACGATGGTGAAGACGACCAAGGAGAACATGGCGAGGGTCATGCCCGTGCGGAAGCGGGCCTGCATCGGGTAGGAGACGGCGGCGCGCAGGACGGGGGGCATGCCCCGGATCCAGCCGAAGAGGCCGACGATGGCGCCGAGGAGCAGGTCCGAGTTGTAGATGACGACCCAGACCCCGGCCAGCACGATCATGACGCCCGAGATAAAGAACAGGTCTATCCCCTCGGTCATCCCTTCGGGCGCGAGCGAGACGGGCAACAGCCACAGCGCGAGCAGGAGTACCCCGGCCGTGGTGAACGCGATCCGCTCCGGCACCCGCAGCACCCGCGCAACGAGGGCCGCCCCGACGACGGCGAGCGAGAGCCCGAGCATGTACAGGCCCATCTGATCCGCCCTGAGCCCCTGGAGGACGAGCAACGCGCCCACAACCGGGGTAGCGAGGGCGAGCAGCACCCCCTTGACGGTGCGGCCCTTCTTGTCTGGTTCGGGGATGTCGCGGATGGCGCGGACCACGTTCAGGCGGCTGACGCGCCAGGAAGAGATGAGGACGACGGCGAAGGTGAGGACCATGCCGAGGCAGAAGGCTATGACGACGTTCTCCGGGCGGGTGGCGAACTGGATGTCGAACCCCTGGCCGGCGAAAGCCTCCCCGATCACGCGCACCATCAGCCACCCGACCCCGACGCCGAGGACGCTGCCCACGGCGCTCGCGAGCAGGGCGTAGAGGGCGCCCTCGAAGGCGAACATGCGCATGAGGTGCCCCCGGCGCATCCCGACGGCCCGGGCTATGCCGAGCTCGTGCTTGCGCTCGGCGGCGAGCATCACGAAGATCAGGAAGATGAGAAGCACCCCGGCCGCCACGGAGAACTGCCCGAAGAGCAGGAAGATGCTCGTAAACGTCTCCCCGCCCTCGTCGGCCTGCTCTATGGCGTCCCGCTTGACGGGCTCCGCCTTGAGGTCGTTCTCCCGCAGCACCGGACCCAGAGCGTCCACCGTGGCATCCGTCCCGGCGGCACCCTCGACGGCGGGACCTTCGTGCGTCACGAGGACGGAGTTGATGCGACCCTCCTCCCCCACCCGCTCCTGCAACCTCTGAAGCGGCATCACCATCGACGAAGGAGAGGACGGGTTCGCGCCCCCCTCGTAGACGCCGGCCACGGTCAGCTCCGATGGCTTCGGTGTGGGGAGGGCGCCAGCGGCAATGCCCGAAGCGGCGGCACCCGCTTTCGCGTTCGCGCCGGCCTCGGGCGTTGGGGCGAGCGTGGTTCGGACCACGTCGCCCTCTGAAACGTCGAGGCCTTCGGCGGCGTCGGCACTCAGGTAGACCTCGTCTTTCCCGAGGGTGCCAACATCGAGAGCCCGGCCCGAGGCGTTCGTGAGGCGGTCGAAGCCCTGCATGGAGCCTTCTCCGATGCCGAGGACGCTCACGGTCGGCTCGCTGAGGTCGGTGCCTTTGGCGGTAACGGGGACGGTCTCGGTGGCCAGAGAGGCGACGCCCGCGACGCGGTCCCTACCAGAGAGCCGGTCGCGCGCCTCGTCGGCGACGCCCGCGTCGAAGTAGCGGGCGCGCCCGGCCGACGTCTCGCCGAAGGGTTGCTGGTCGGAGGAGCCGGAGCCGTTAGCCTGCACCTCGACGTCTACCTGGCCGAGATTTTCGAGGGCCTGGATACGCAAGGAATTGGTCAGGGTGTCGCCTGTTGTGAAGGAGGCGGAGAAGAGCATGGTCGCGAGCATCAGGCCGAGCACGACGAGCACGGTCTGGGCCCGGCGGCGCGGGATGTTACGGGCGGCCATCCGGAAGGAGACGCGGTTGCGGAGGGCGCTCAGGGCGAGCAGGACGAGGCCGGTGCCGCAGACGGCCAGGAGGATCCACATGAGGCGGTCCGTCGGGAAGCCGAAGAGCTCTTCCATCCTACTCTCCCACCCCGTTCGGGCTACCGTTCGGCTCGTCGCTGGTGATGTTGCCGTCGCGCATCAGGATCGTACGGTGCGCGCGGGCGGCGACGGCGGCGTCGTGGGTTACGAGGACGAAGGTCTGCCGCTGCTCGCGGTTCAGGCGGACCAGAAGGTCCATGATCCCCTTGCTCGTCTCCGAGTCGAGGGCTCCGGTAGGCTCGTCGGCCCAGACTATTGCGGGGTTGTTTACGAGAGATCGGGCGACGGTTACGCGCTGCTGCTGGCCGCCGCTCATCTCGGCGGGGCGCTTGTCCGCCTGCTCCGGGAGACCAACCATCTCGAGCGCGTCCAGCGCCCAGCGGCGGGCCTTCTTCGGCTTCTTGCCGGCGACGAGAAGGGGAAGCTCTACGTTCTCTATCGCGGAGAGAACTGGGATCAGGTTGTAAGACTGGAAGATGAACCCCATCTTCTCCGCCCGAAACCGCGTCCGCCTCCTGTCAGACATCCCCCTGATGGGCTCGCCGTCGACGCGCACCTCGCCGCCCGTGAGCTCGTCGAGGCCCGAGAGCACGTTCAGGAGCGTCGTCTTCCCGCACCCGGAGGGCCCCATGATAGCGACCATCTCCCCGCGCCGGATACCGAGGTCCACGCCCCTCAAGGCGCGCACCCGCAGGCCGCCGGCCTCGAACACCTTCTGGACGCCGGCGGCCTCGATCATCAACCCGTCCACGCCGTCTGCCACGAATTCTCCCGGCTCTTCCAATCCCGTCCTCTTCCCGACGATCATCCCAACCTCCCTCGACGCCTACACACTACGCAAAGACCCTACGGCGGTTTCGGGGATGCCACATCGTGCGGAAGGTTGAATCCGGGTAAGCCTCCGAGTCTACGTGCGGAGCCTACTACCTGCCCCTAGAGCAGGGTCAAGCAGAGGGAGAAACGGCCACGATAGCGGTCGGACCTTAGCCGGCCGCCCGGCGGCGCAGTTCGTAGAGCCGCTCCTCCAGGACGTCCGTGGAGACGCCCATGCGGTCCAGCATCCTTACGGCCGTCCCATCGGCGTTGCCCAGGATCCCGAGCAGCACGTGCTCGGTTCCGATGTGGTTATCCCTGAGCTTTACCGCTTCCTTGAGCGACCTCTCCAGAACCTTCTTCGCCCGAGGCGAAAACGGTATGCGCCGGCCCTCCGGTATCCGCATATCGAAGGCCTCTCCCGCCTCCCTGCGTATGTTCTCCAGGGAGATGCCCACGAAAGCTAGCGCCTCGGCGGCCATCCTTTCGGATTGCTCGCGGGCGTCTTCGAGGTTCACCCCTAGCGAGGAGAGCGCCTCGGCCGCCACCCCCTCCTCGGCGCGGAGCATTCCAAGAAGGAGATCCTCGTCGCCCACGGAATCGTGGCCCAGCGCCCGAGCCTCCTCCAGGGCTGCCTCCACGCACGCGCGAGCCCCCCTGGCGAAACGGTTGAAGATCACTCGCCCTTCCCCTTTCGTCCCGGTCCTTGCCGGGTGTATGTGGCCCTGATCCTCTTCGCGTGCTTCTTGTGCACAGCCTGCCTGCTTACCCCCAACACCTCGGCGACCCTCGCCCAAGACCATCCCGCGACGACGATGGCGTTCTCGACCTGCGCCGCCTCAAGCGCCTCCAGCGTGCGCCTCAGGGCCACGACCGCCTCAAGCCCCCCGCGCGGGTCCTCCGGCCCACCAACCCCTGTCCTCACCATTTCGCCCATGTGTCAATATTAGTTGACACGTTGAGGCTTGTCAACTCAAGTTGACGAAACCTTCTTTTCTTTGTCCCGGTGGCCCGTGGTCCAACGGCTTGGCGCCGTGGGGCGCGTGGTGCGAGAATGGGCCCACCCGATGCTCCGCACCGTTACCGCCACGCGATACGTCACGCCCCTACGCGAGGGGGGCTCGTTGCCCGCCATCATCGAGGCGGACGACCTTGGCACCTACGTGCTCAAGTTCCGCGGCGCGGGGCAGGGACGCAAGGCGCTTATCGCGGAGTTGGTCTCCGGGGAGATCGGGCGCGTCCTCGGGCTGCCGGTGCCGGAGATAGTCCTCGTGCATATTCACCCCGACCTCGGCCGGGCGGAGCCCGACCCCGAGATACAGGACCTCCTGCGGGCGAGTCCGGGACTGAACCTGGCCCTGGATTATCTCCCCGGCTCTCTGGGCTTCGACCCGCTCGTAGAACCGCCGGGGCCCGAGCTCGCCTCCCGCATCCTGTGGTTCGACGCGCTCGTGCAGAACGTGGACCGCACCCCGCGCAACACAAACTTGCTCGTGTGGCACCGCAGGCTCTGGCTCATAGACCACGGCGCCTCGCTGTACTTCCACCACAACTGGCCCGGCGGGGACGGCCCTTCGCTGGAAGCCGTAAGCCAGCGGCCCTTCGCCGCGGCCCGCGACCACGTCCTGTTGCCCTTCGCGTCGGTCCTCGCCGGGGCCGACGCCGCACTCGCCCCCCGGCTCACGGCGAGGGTGCTGGGGGAGATAGTGGCCTCGATCCCGGACGAGTGGCTCGCGGCGGAGGCCGGCTTCGACGGGCCGGAAAGGGTCCGCGCCGCCTACGTCTCCTACCTCACGTCGCGCCTGCGGGAGCCCCGCGTGTGGGCCCACGCCCTCGAAGAAGTCCGGAGGGAGGCCCTTCTTGCCTAGCCCCTTCGAGTACGTCCTGCTGCGCGTCGTTCCCCGGGTAGAGCGTGGGGAGTTCATAAACGCCGGGGTGGTCCTCTACTGCCAGGAGGCGCGCTTCCTCGACGCCCGCATCCACCTCGACCCGGAACGCATGCGAAACCTGGACCCCCGCCTCGACCCCGAAGCCGTGCGCGCCCATCTAGAGGC
>JACDFX010000184.1 GCA_013815575.1 Rubrobacter sp. | reverse complement strand
GAAGGGCACCACGCTGCTGGTCCGCAACCACGAGCTCAGGCCCGGCGACGCGAACCCCGTGGTCGGGAAGAACCCCTACGACGCGGCGAGCCCCGGCGGAACGACCGGCATCCTGGTCGGCCCTGACCGCAAGGAGATCCGGGACTTCGTCACCTCCTCCGGCACGCTCAACAACTGCGCTGGCGGGGCGACGCCGTGGGGCACCTGGCTCACCTGCGAGGAGGACCGGACCACCAACCACGGCTACGTCTTCGAGGTAGACCCGAAGGACCCCGAGGGCAACCTCTCGAAGACCCCAATTCGGGAGATGGGCTTCTTCTCCCACGAGGCCGTGGACATCGACCCGGCCACCGGCATCGCGTACCTGACCGAGGACGACTTCCGGGGCTCCATCCCCGCCGACCCGAACGCCGAAGTGGTCGCGGACTTCTCGACCTCCGAGACAGATCCGGCGACGGGTCAGCGGGGCACGGGCACGCGGGTGAGCTACCTCTACCGCTTTATCCCGACCGACAAGAGCCAGAGGCCCGGCGCGCTCCAGAAGGGCGGCAAGCTCCAGGCGATGGTGCTGGAGCAGGGCAACTTCAACGCGGACCTCGCCAACCCCGGCCAGAAGTTCGGCGTGGTCTGGCGCGACGTGGACCCGGCGGATCCGCACGAGGGCGCCGAGGACGTGGGCGCCGCCCGCTTCAACCGCCTGGAGGGCGCGTACTTCGCGGGCGGGGCGTTCTGGTTCGACGACACCGCCGGCGGCGAGAAGCGGCTCGGGCAGGTCTTCCGCTACCTGCCGGCCACCGAGACCCTTGAGCTCTTCTACGAGGGGACCGACGCCAACAACATGGAGAGCCCGGACAACATCGTCGTCACCCCCTTCGGCGACCTGTGGTTCGCCGAGGACGGCGGAGGCGAGAACCGCGTCATGGGCATCACCCCCGACGGCCAGGTCTACAAGTTCGCCTCCAACAACCTCTCCGAGTTCGCCGGCCCGACCTTCTCCCCGGACGGGAGGACCTTCTTCGTCAACATCCAGGGCGAGGGCCTGACGTTCGCGATCTGGGGCCCCTTCGCCAAGCGCAACGCCTCCCGCCAGCGCCAGATGGCCGCGGCCTCACCCCCGGAGCGCCTCGCCCCGAAGGTCTCCGGTGAGCTCGCCGAAGCGGCCGACCGCTACGGCATGAGCAGCCTCGAAGCCGCCGCCTACGACCGCCTCGGCGTCCCGCTGGCGTAGAAACATACAAAACCCCGTCTCACAGAACACGTGGGGCGTTCCTCCGGGTTAGAGGGACGTCCCAGTGTCTTGAGCGGCGGGGCCCTCCCGCCAGCTTTTACGCAAAGTTTACCCTCATGTAACCTACGCTCCTTTACGAATTAGTAAGCTCTATCGCGGTTGTGCGGCGGCTTCCTGGGAAGGTAACTACGAGTGGAACTCTCTAGACGCAAGTTTCTGACGGGGCTCGCTGCCGCCACCGGCGTGGGCGCCCTAGCGCCGGCGGAGGCGGTACTGGCGCGCCCGGCCAGGACCATCGTCAAGACCGCCACGGCCACCCGAACCGGAGAATACCTCTACCTATCCTTCTATGTACCGAGCGACGCTAACAGGGTTGCCGTCAAGCTCACGAAGAGCAACCCCGAGACGAAGGTCGGCGTCGGGCTCTTCGACTGGCGGGGCGCCGAATACCAGTCGCCCGGCTTCAGGGGCGTCTACGGCGAGGAGAGCAGCGAGTTCCACGTCGCCCGGGGGTCAGCCTCACGATCCTTTACCCCCGGTCCCATCAGGAGGGGCCGGTGGACCGTGATCGTGCCGGTCTTCCGGGCCCCGGGGCCCACGAAAATCCGGGTCGAGATCACCCTAACTTTCGGGCCGGAGAGGGGCACCGTGCGCCCCCCCAACGAGGTCGGCGTGGTGAACGAGGCGCCCGGCTGGTACACGGGCGACCTGCACTGCCACACCACGCAGTCCTCAGACGCCTTCGCCTCGGGGACCGCGCTCACGCCGGAGGGCTGGGCGGACGTGGCCCGCAGCATCGGGCTCGACTTCGTCTCGCTCACGGACCACCAGGTGGTCAAGCAGAACAGTTACCTCAAAGAGGCCGCCGGGACGAGCGTCTTGCTGCTGGGCGGCGAGGAGATGACCAACTGGTTCCACGGGCACGCGACCGTCACGGGGCTGCGACCCGGGGACTGGCTCGACTGGCGCCAGCGGCCCGAGGGCGTGCCGCTCGACCGCTACGAGAAGAGGATCGGCGCCTTTATAGAGGAGACCGAGAGGCTCGGCGTCTACGCCTCGGCGGCCCACCCGTCCGGGGCCAACCTCTCCTGGCAGTTCTTCGCCGACGCGGAGACCGACCCGACGCTCTTGCCCGACGGCCTGGAGGTCTGGACCGGGCCCTTCCAGCCCGACGACGAGGCGACCATCGAGCAGTGGGACAGGCTGCTCAACCAGGGGCGTAGGATCTTCGCCAACGGCGGTAGCGACACCCACGGCACCCGGAACTCCGGCGGCTTCGGTCCCGGTATGCCGACCACCGTCGTCTACGCCGACTCGCTCTCCAGGGAGGGCGTCGTCGCCGCGCTCAAGGCCGGCCGCGCCTTCGTCACCCGCCGCACGCCGCGCGAGGGGGGCGCCGAGGTCTACCTCTCGGCCACAGGGCCGGACGGCCAGCGCCAGATCGTCGGCGGCTCCGTCTACGGCCAACCCACGGATACCGCGGAGTTCTCGGCGCTCGTTCGCAACGGATCGGGTATGCGTCTCGTGCTGCTGCGCGACGGGACGCAGGTGCTGACGCAGCCCATCACCTCGGACGAGCAGACCGTCACCCTGACGCAGCCCGTCGGGACGGGCGGCTACGTGCGGGCCGAGTTGCGCGGAGAGCCGTTTACCGACCCGGATAACCCCGCGGCGAGCCGCCTCGACATGGAGGTCATTACCAACCCGATCTTCCTAGTAAACGGCCCCGAGCCAGCGAGCAACGGACCCCAGGAAGCCCCACCGAACCTTTAAGAGCAGGAGGAGAAACTGATGAAGCAAGACGGACAGACGCGAGGCCATAGCAGACCACGGATCGCCACCCTCATGGTCCTCCTCGCAGCCCTGTTAACGGCCGTCGGCCTGGCCGTCGCCGGGCCCGTGGCACCCCCGGCCGACGCGGCGCAGGATCGGGCCGGCACGCCGGAGTGCGCCGCCGGCGTAGATTTCCTCGGGTTCTCGGACGCCCTCAACAAACGGACCTACGAGGGCACGAGTGTCGGCGGGCTCTCCGCCCTGACCTACGATGGACGGCGGGGTGTCTACTACAGCCTCGTGGACAACGGCCCGGCCGCCACCTCCGAGGCCCGGTTCTACACCCTCCGCATACCGACGAAGGGCGGGGTGCTCGGCACCCCGGAGATCCTGGGCGTGACCACCCTCAGGGACGCCTCAGGCCAGCCGTTCACCGCCTCCAACTTCGACGGCGAGGGCCTGACGCTCACGCGCCGGGGCGACCTGCTCGCCTCCTCCGAGACGGAGCCCTCGATCCGCCGCTTCGACCTCGACGGCAACCTCCTCGAAGAGTTGCCCGTGCCCCATAAGTTCCGGGTAGCACCGGCGGGCCAGGCCCAGCGCAACCAGACCTTCGAGAGCCTGGCGCTCGCCCCCAACGGACGGAGCCTCTTCACGGCGGTCGAGGGCCCGCTCGCGCCCGACGGCCGGACGGCCGAGGGTGAGAACCGCATCCGCATCCTGCGCTACGAGGACCGCGGCCCGGGCGGGTTCCAGCCGGTCGAGGAGTTCTTCTACCTCACGGAGCCGGGGCAGGGGGTCGTCGAGATCGTGGCGCTCTCCGAGGACGAGTTGCTGGTGCTGGAGCGGGGCTTCCAGTCCGGCGTCGGCAACACGGTGCGGGTCTTCCGGGTCTCCCTCGACGGCGCCGAGGACGTCTCCGGCGAGCCGAGCCTCGCGGCGCCGGGGCTTGAGCCGGTGGAGAAGGAACTGCTGGTGGACGTGGCGGACTGCCCGTCGGGAGGCGCGACGACACCGGGGACGCAGCCGAACCCGCTGCTGGACAACTACGAGAGCCTGACCCTCGGGCCGCGCCTGCCCGGCGGGAGGCGGTCGCTTCTCTTGCAGAGCGACGACAACTTCAACGCCGGCCTGGTTACGCGCGTGGTCGCGCTGGGCGTGGAGAACGGACAACTATGGACAGGGAGGTAAGAGATGAATAACATCAGACCAGGACTCTTCGTGATGGTAATGGCAGCGGTAGCGGCCGCACTCCTCGCGGCGCTGCTCCTTGTAGGGCCGGCGTGGGCGGCGAAGAAGCCGGCGGAGGACGCGCCGGTTTTGAACATCGGGCACAGGGGCGCGTCCGGGTACGCGCCGGAGCACACCATCCCGGCCTACGACCTCGCGCTCAAGATGGGCGCCGACTACATCGAGCAGGACCTCCAGCTCACGAAGGACGGCGTGCTCGTGGTGCTCCACGACGAGACGCTGAACAGGACGGCGCGCCCGACCGCCGAGTCCGCCCCGGGTGACTGCACCGGGCTCGTGCGGGAGAAGACTCTAGCCCAGATAGAGACGTGCGACGTCGGGACGTGGTTCAACGAGACATACCCGCAGTACGCCCAGCCCGAGTACGTCGGGCTCAGGATCCCCACGCTCGAAGAGGTCTTCCAGAGGTACCGCAAGAGCGCGAACTACTACATCGAGACCAAGAGCCCCGAGTCCGCGCCCGGCATGGAGGAAGAGCTGCTACGCCTCATGGACGAGTACGAACTTACAAAGCCGGCGGCGGACAAGTGGCAGGTCCTGATCCAATCCTTCTCCCCCGCCAGCCTGCAGAAAATCCACGCCCTCGACCCCTCCCTCCCCCTCATACAACTCTTCTCCGGCGCCGAGACGAGCGGGACGATACAGGCGAAGCTGGACGCGACCGCAACCTACGCCGTCGGCATAGGCCCCTCGAAGGCTGACATGGACAAACCCCTCGTGGACGCGGCCCACGCCCGCTGCCTGGACGTCCACCCCTACACGGTGAACGAGACGCCGGAGATGGAGAAGCTCATCTCTATCGGCGTTGACGGCATGTTCACCAACTTCCCCGACCGCCTCGAAGCGGTGCTCGGCAAGGAGGCCGCGAAGGGCAAGACCGGCGCCCGCCTCGCCGCCCAGGTCTCAGGGGCCTGCCTCGTCGGGAGCAGGGGGTAAAGG
>JACDFX010000183.1 GCA_013815575.1 Rubrobacter sp. | reverse complement strand
GCGGTGCATGGACTGCGGGGTGCCTTTCTGCAACACGGGCTGTCCCCTCGGGAACCTGATCCCGGACTGGAACGACCTCGTCTACCGCGAGCACTGGAAGCAGGCTATAGACCGCCTCCACCAGACGAACAACTTCCCCGAGTTCACCGGGATGCTCTGCCCCGCCCCGTGCGAGTCCGCCTGCGTCCTCGCCATCAACGACAAGCCCGTCACCATCAAGGAGATAGAGCTCTCCATAATAAACAGGGCTTTTGATGAGGGCTGGGTAGTCGCCAAGCCGCCGCCACCGGAGAGGCGAACCGGCCGCCGGGTCGCCGTCGTCGGTAGCGGCCCGGCCGGCCTCGCCGCGGCCCAGCAACTGAATTGGGCCGGTCACACGGTCGTCGTCTTCGAGAAGGACGACAAGATAGGCGGCCTGCTTCGGTACGGCATCCCTGACTACAAGATAGAGAAGTGGGTCGTGGACCGCCGCGTCGCCATGATGGAGGAGGAGGGCGTCGAGTTCCGCACCAACGCCCACGTCGGCGAAAACCCCACCTCCGAGGAGCTGAGGCGCGAGTTCGACGCGACCGTGCTCGCCATCGGTGCCCTGCAGGGGCGTGACCTCGACGTGCCGGGGCGGGAACTCGGGGGAATCCACCTCGCGATGGACTACCTCGTGCAGCAAAACCGGCGGGTCGCCGGGCTTCCGACGAACGCGGAGATCGAGATAAGCGCGAAGGACAAGAACGTCGTCATCCTCGGCGGCGGCGACACGAGCGCGGACTGCTTGGGAAACTCCCACCGCGAGGAATGCGCCTCGGTAAGGGTTCTTACCCACGGCCCGAAGCCGCCCGAGAACCCGGACCAGCTCACCTGGCCGGACTGGCCACTTATCCTCCACACCTACCCGGCCCACGAGGAGGGCGGCGAGCGCGGCTTCTCCGTCGCCGTCAAGGGCTTTTCGGGCAGCAACGGCCACGTCGAGAGGATGCACGCCGTCGAGACCGAGCGCGAGAACGGCAAGACCGTCCCGAAGGAGGGGACGGACTTCGAGATAGAGACCGACCTCGTACTGCTCGCCATCGGCTTCACCGGACCCGTGAAGGACCGCTTCCAGGAGGAAATGGACCTCGGATACACCGATCGAGGCGCGATCCACTCCGAGAACGGCTTCGCCACCAGGGAAGAGAACGTCTTTGTCGCCGGCGACGCCAAACGCGGCGCCTCGCTCATAGTCTGGGCCATCGCCGAGGGACGAAAGGCCGCGAGGCAGGCCGACGAGTTCTTGATGGGCCGCAGCTTGCTGCCGAGCTAGGAGGCTTCGTCCTGGTACCGGAACGTTCGCCCGCGTACGACTGGGGGACGACCCCGGGGGAGCGGACCATGGCGTTCCCTTGCGACCGGTTTCTCTCTGAGGCGGGCGGCGAGTACTTCCGGGCGGTTGGCGTCGCGGCGCCCGCGCACGTGATGTTCCGCTGGCTGTGCCAGTTGAAAGTCGCGCCCTACAGCTATGATCTCGTGGATAACTTCGGCCGCCGGAGCCCGAGGGAGTTGACCCCTGGCGTCGAGAACCTGGCGAGGGGCCAGAGGGTAATGACCATCTTCGAGATCGCGGATTTCCAGGAAGACGAGCACCTGACGTTGACGCTGGGCGACCCGCGGGCGCTCTCGCTCTTCGGTCGCGTGGCGTTAAGCTACGTCGTGCTGCCGGTCTCTGAGGATTCCTGTCGCCTCGTCGT
The DNA here is from genome assembly GCA_013815575.1 of Rubrobacter sp. GTDB lineage: Bacteria > Actinomycetota > Rubrobacteria > Rubrobacterales > Rubrobacteraceae > Rubrobacter_D. The sequence goes on along the minus strand of JACDFX010000183.1, from coordinate 3,477 downwards.
CAAGCTGCGCGTCCACTACCCGGGGCGCCCTCCGGGGTCGTGGATGCGCTGGTTTCTGCCCTGGGGGGATCTCCTGATGATGCGTAAACAGTTGCTGACCTTGAAGCACCTGGCGGAGGATAGGCACCGGAAGCGGGCCTGAGGGCGGCCCGTCCCATCAAAGAACTGTATCTGGTACTCGTCCTAACGTGACGACCGGCGTATAACCAGGACGGTCCTTTCCGGTCGACAGGAGGTGGGGAGTATGGAGTTTTCGCGGGAGGCGGCGCGTACCATGTTGCTCGCCGCGCAGGGCCTGGGGCCTGCGCACGAACGCCCCGCGACCAAAGACGACGTGCTCGGGGCCGTGCGGAGGATGGGGGTGTTGCAGATCGACTCCATCTCCGTCGTCGCGCGCAGCCCCTATCTGGTGCTGTGGAGCAGGCTCGGTTCGTACGATCCCGTCTGGCTCGACGAGCTGTTGGCCGAGGGGGCGCTCTTCGAGTACTGGTCGCACGCGGCCTGTTTTATTCCAATAGAAGATTACGGTCTGTATCGGCGGCGGATGTTGGATGGTCCGGAGGAGGACCGGGCCTGGATCTCCGCCCACCCAGAGGAGATCGGGCACGTATTGGCGCGCGTCCGCGAGAACGGGCCGGTGCGCTCTGCGGAGTTCGGGCGGACCGACGGCAAGGCCGGCGGCTGGTGGGAGTGGAAGCCGGAGAAGCGGGCGCTGGAGCACCTGTACACCGCCGGGGAGTTCATGATCTCGCGCCGCGACCCCAACTTCCACCGCGTCTACGACCTGCGCGAACGCGTCCTGCAACACGCTTTGCCTAACTGGAAAGACGGCCTCGCGCCCACCCCCGAAGAGGTCCGACGGGCGCTTACCCTCAAGGCCGTGCGGGCGCTCGGCGTCGCGGTGGCCCGCTGGGTGCCGGACTACTTCCGCAACCCGAAGAGGGGCATCGCCGGTCTGCTGGAGGGACTGGCCGACGAGGGTTCCCTGCTTCGCGCCCGGATAGAAGGCCTGGAGGATCCTGCCTACATCCACCCGGACAACGCGGCGTTGGCAGAGGCCGTCGCGTCCGGTGGGCTGGAGGCTTCGCGAACGACCTTGCTCTCACCATTCGACCCAATAGTTTGGGACCGGGCGCGGGCGTCTGAGATCTTCGGGTTCGAGTACAAGATCGAGGTCTACACCCCTGCCGCCCGCCGCCGGTACGGTTACTACTCGCTCCCGATCCTGCACCGCGGCGCGCTGGTCGGCAGGCTCGACGCGAAGGCGCACCGCAAGCGGGGACTGTTCGAGATAAAGACGGCCCACCTGGAGCCGGGCGTGCCGGTAAGCGACGAGCTCGTCGCCGCCCTTGCCGGCGCGCTCCGCGACTGCGCGGCGTGGCACGGCACGCCAGAGATCCTGGCGAGCAAGTCCGACCCGCCGGATCTGGCCGGGGCCCTCCGTTCCGCGGTCGAGGACATCGAATCGCCCATTCCACCGCGCGAACAGACGTCATAGTCCGATAACGGACGCTGTCCCGGCGACCCTCCGTCGCGGGCGACCGGGCCTTCAGGATGGACAACCTTCGTGCCCACCGTCCCACGAAACTTTGTCCTTGTGGCCGAAGAAAGATGTCTGTGGCGTGCCATAAGGTATGGGCGTCGCCATGGTTGGCGCTGCCAAGGGCAGGACCGAGAGGCGGATGGAGCTTCCCGGGCTCTTGGTTTCGGGGTGGTCCATGAAGGGCCTGAAGGCTGAAAGATCTAGGGGGTTTTATGGACCGGAACGGGTTGCGCGACACAGAGGGCGAGAGAGGGAAGCCTTTCGGGCGGGTGGGCTTATGACGGGCGTACCGGACTTTGTGTCGCGGACCGCCTCCCGGGCCACGCGGTTCGCGGGCATGAGCCGCAAACGGTTTCTGCTCTCGGCCGGAGGGATGCTCGGGACGCTCACTTTCGCGGGGGCGCGGGCGAACCGGGCCGGGGCGACGGGGGTGCTCGGCTACTACGGCACGCCGCCGAACGCGACCGGCACCTACGCGCCGGCGGGTGAGAGCCACTACCTCGCCTCCGACCGGCCCGAGGTCATAAGCTGGGGGTTTTTGCCCAACCGGGACGCCGAGCCGGTTATGACGGTGAAATCAGGAGACCTGGTGACCATGGAGCAGATCTCGCACGAGGGCATCCTGGAGGATCAGAAGAGCCCCTACGAGTTCTTCGCGGGATGGGACATCCCGGAGACGGACATCCTGGACGACCAGTTGATGGTGTTCGAGGAGGTCGAGCACAAGGGGGAGGGGCCGCACGTCGTGACTGGGCCTGTGGCCGTGGAGGGTGCTGAGCCGGGCGACTGGCTCGAGGTACGGTGTTTGCAGATCGTACCCCGCGTCTACTACGGTGTTAACTCCGCCCGCCACGGCAAGGGCTCGCTGCCGGAGGAGTATCCCCTGGACGGCAAGGCCTACTACGGGAACCTGATCACCTTCGACCACCACCGCGGCGTCGGACACTTCCCGGCCGGGGACGGCATAGAGGTCCCGCTGAAACCGTTCATGGGCATCGTGGGTGTCGCGCCGAATACCTCCAAAATGGTCGACTCCGTGCCGCCGGACGTCTACGGCGGCAACCTCGACGTGAGGCGCCTGATGACCGCGGGCTCGACCGCCTACTACCCGGTGCAGGTGCCGGGCGCCCTGCTCTACACCTCAGACGGCCACGCCGCTCAGGGCAACGGCGAGGTAAGCCTCACCGCCATCGAGACGAGCCAGACCCCGACCTTCCAGGTCATCGTGCATAAGGAGGACCGGCTCGCCGAGGAGGGCCTGCCCGCGCTCAAGAACCCCTGGGGCGAGACGCCCGAGGCGTGGGTCGTCACCGGCATAGACGAGGACCTCGACGCGGCGTTGCAGGAGGCGGTGAGGGAGACGATCTCCTTCCTGGTCCAGACCCGCGGCCTCTCTCGCGAGGATGCCTACTCCCTCGCGAGCATCGCCATAGACTTCGAGGTCTCCCAGGTCGTGGACATTAACAAGGGCGTCCACGCCGTCGTGCCGAAGGTCCTCTTCCACGACGGCCGCGCCTGATACCAGGACCGATGCCGACGAACCTCACGCTGAACAGGCGGAGATGCTATCTTGGCACCCGTCGTAAGACCGGACCAGAGGAGGTGCCGTGAAGCTCTCGCCGATGGAGCAGGAGAAGCTCATGATCTTCACCGCCGCCGAGGTGGCCCGCCGCCGCCGCGAACGCGGCCTGAAGCTCAACTACCCCGAGGCCGTCGCCATCATAAGCGCTGACCTCCTCGAAGGCGCCCGCGACGGCCGGAGCGTCGCCGACCTGATGAGCTTCGGGGCCACGATACTCAGCCGCGACGACGTGATGGAGGGTGTCCCCGAGATGGTGGACGAGGTCGCCGTGGAGGCCACCTTCCCGGACGGCACCAAGCTCGTCACCGTCCACGATCCCATCGTTTAGGAACGAGAACGCGCTCCGAAACGG
>JACDFX010000182.1 GCA_013815575.1 Rubrobacter sp. | reverse complement strand
GCTCGATGTGCAACTCGATCCAGCCGACCAGGTCATCGAGAACGTGGATCGCCTCCCGCCACCGCCCCGGCTCGTGGCCGGCCTCCTCAGCGTGCTCCCAGAAGCTCCGTCCGTCGTCCACCGCGCGGAACCCCTCGTGCAGATCCTCCTCGGTCACCCTCTGCGCGATGATGCGGCTCCCGAGCAGCATCTGGCCGAACCCCGAGCCCTCTTCTTCCAAAAAGGAGACGAGCTGGAGCGGGAGGCCCAACCCCAGATCCTCGTTCAGGCGGCAGACCTCGAGCGCCGTGACCACGCCCATCGTCCCGTCGTACTTGCCGCCGTTGCGGTTCGAGTCGCAGTGGGATCCGACGCCGAAGACCCTCTCTCCCACCGGGCGGTTCCGGGCGACGAGCGTGCCGACCGGGTCCTCGTAGTGCTCGAAGCCGAGGGCCTCCAACTCAGAGATAAAGTAGTCGAGGGTGTTGCGGTACTCGGGCGTGTAGGCGTAGCGCCGAATCGCCTCTTCGGAACGCGTGTAGTCGGATCCGGCCAGGGTCTCTATGTCGCGTTCGATTCGCGCCGCGCTCCCGGCCCGGTCTATGCCCAACGGTTCGGTTGCCACCTTCGTTCTCCCTTCTTACTCTGACGCCTCGCCACGCTAACGTGCCGGACGGCCCTCAGACCGGCAGTTCAGGGTAGCTGTTTGCCCAGGGACGCGCCGACTCGAAGGCCGCGCTCAGGCGCAGCAGGTCCGCCTCGCGGTTCGTCCGCGCGACCACCTGCAACCCCACGGGCAGGCCGTCAGCGGTGAAGCCACAGGGGATCGACGCCGCCGGGTTGCCTGTCAGGTTGAACGGGTAGGTGTAGTAGACCCACGAGACGACGTTGCGATCCGGCAACTCCGGCGGGACGTTCACCCCGGCCCCGAACGCCGGAACCGGCAGCGTCGGCGTGACGAGCAGGTCGTACCGCTCGAAGAACCGGCGGACCTCCTCCCGCAACGCGTACCTCGCGAAGACTTTTCCGTAGTAGTCGGCGATGGTCCCTTCGAGGGCGCCGTCTAGTAGCTCCGCCACGGCGGGATCGAGGAGTTCGCGCGAGTTTCGCAGCGCGTCCTTGAGCCTGGTACCGGCGCCCGCGTAGAACTCGGCGCTCCACAACTCGACCGGGTCGTCCATCACCTCCTCTACGAGATCCACCGAAAGGCCCAGATCCTCGAAGACGTGAACGGCCTCCTTCGTAATCCCCAGCACCTCGGGCGTGGGCCTCGCGTAGCCGAGCGTGGGGCTCCAGGCGAGGCGCATCCCATCGACCGGCGCCTCGCAGGCCGCGAGGAGGTCTGGAACAGGCTGAGACACGCTCGCCGGATCGCGGGTATCGAAGCCGGAGATCACGCCCAGGAGCAGCGCGGCGTCGCGCACGGTGCGCGAGATTGGGCCGACATGCCCGAGCGTCGGGGTGGCGCTCGTCGGGAAGACCGGCACGCGTCCGTACTGGGCCTTTATGCCGAAGACGCCGCACAGGGAGGCCGGTATCCGGATGGAGCCGCCGCCGTCGGTGCCGAGCGCGAAGGGCGTCACCCCGGCCGCCACCGAGGTGGCGGCCCCGGCGCTCGATCCCCCGGTGGTCTTCGACGGGTCCCACGCGTTGCGGGTTACGCCCGAGAGCGGGCTGTCTCCGCCACCTCCCTTGCACCCGAACTCGGTCGTGGTGGTCTTACCGATGATGCACGCCCCCGCGGCACGGGCCCGCTCGACAGAGGGCGCGTCGTCTTCGACAACGTTCTCAGCCATGGTGCGGGAGCCAAACGTGGTCCTGACCCCTCCCACGTTGATGAGGTCTTTCACCGAGATCGGGACGCCGTGAAGCGCCCCGGGCTCGCCCCCCTCGGCCAGCAGCCGGTCCGCCCCCCTCGCGGCCTCCATCGCCCGCTCGGGCGTCGGCGTGACGAAGGCGTTTAGCGTGGGTTCGAGGGACTCCATCCGGGAGAGAGTCTCGGCCATGATCTCTGTCGCCGAGACCTCCCCGCCGACGATCCGGTCCCGTATCTCTTGCGCAGTGACGTAGTTGCTGCTACCCGTCATGGGGCGGTCCCGACAAGCTACTCGTCGATGGCGGCGAAGGCCCGGACGGGCGAGCCACTGCCGCCCTTTACGAGGAGCGGCGCCCCGTAGAAGGTGAACTCGCCCTTGCCGACGAGCTCTTCGAGGTTGACGAGCCACTCCCAGTGGAAGATGCCGCGGTCGCGGCAGACCCGGTGGCTCGGGAAGAGGTCGTTGCTCGGCACATCCGTGGACGGCCCCTCGACACCGTGGGCCTTCGAGCCGCGGTCGGCGAGCCAGTGGGTGGCCTCGGCGGTGAGGCCGGGGTTGCTCCTCACCACCTCGGGGTTCGGGTAGTGGCGCTTGTGCAGCCCGGTGTTGAGCAGGACGATGTGGCCGTCGACCCTCACGCCGCATTTCTCCTCTGCCGCTTCGAGGTCCTCGACGCCGATCTCACCGAGGTCCGGTATGTGCGTCAGTTCGAAGCACACCGCCTTACCGAAGAACATCTCCAAGGGCATCTCGTCCACGGAATTCCCGTCAGGGTTGGTGTGGTAGAAGGCGTCCACGTGGGTCCCGACGTGGTCGAGCATCCCGAGGTAGTTGGTCGCGAAGGTCATCCTGTCCTCGGGTATGCCCAGCCCGAAGTCCCTGGTCTGCTCGTGGGTCAGGGCCGGCAGGACGACCGGGCTCTGAAAAAGCTTGTGTGCCGGCATGTTGTCCGTCACGACGAGCGAGAGATCTACCACCCTCTGCACCCCAACCTCCTCTTTCGTAGTTGTCGGAGAGCCGGCGCGGGAGAGGCAACCGCCGCGATCCTGACGGACCTCTCACTACTCGTTCTCACTTTCTCACGCCTCCGCGGGCCGCGCCCCGAAGACCGCGTGCGTCCCCACCCAAGGAGACCTTCTCCTACCACTATCCTACGCCAGTGTCCGCCACTATAGTCCACCGACTTTTTATTTGTCAAACAAATAGCCTGGCTTGGCGGGGTGTCAATTCCCGAGCCAGGTATCGAAGGTCTCTTTGACCATTTCCGTCGTTGCCCCGGACTGCAGGAGCAGGGTCAGGAGGAGCCGGGCCTTGCGGCCGTCGAGGGGGCCGGCGTAGATCAGGCCGCGCCCGAGCAGGTCTATCTCTGATCCGACAAACCCGTAGGTGGAGCGGAGGACCTCCCCGCCGCCGGTGCGCGACGCGAGCACGACCGGCATCTTTGACGCGAGGTCCTCCAGCGTCTCGGCCATGACCGAGGGCACGTGCCCGCCGCCCATCGCCTCCACCACGAGCCCGGCGTAGCCTTTCGCTTCTATCTCGGGCAGGAGCCTCCCGTCGTCGCCGAGCGCGACGTGGTACAGCGCCACGGGGGTGTCTTGCGCGCCCTCGGGAATCGCCATCTTGTGCCTCCCGGTCGGACGCAGGACGACCCTGGGGATGTTCTCGGAGATCCAACCCAGCGGACCGGCCGGGTAGGAGCTGAAGGTCGCCGGGTTCGAGGTGTGGGTCTTCCGGACGAAGCGCGCCGCGTGGATCTCATCGTTTAGAACGACCACCGTCCCGAGCCCTCTGGCCGCGTCGCCCGCCGCGACCTGTATCGCCGCGAGCAGGTTCGCCGGGCCATCGGCCCCGGGGAGCGTCGGGTTGCGCATCGCGCCGGTTACCACGACCGGCGCCTCGCGGTCCACCAGGAAGTCCAGTACGAAAGACGTCTCTTCTATGGTGTCGGTCCCCTGCGTAACGACAGCCCCCGCCGCGCCGCCGTCGATCCGGCCCTCGATCTCCGCCGCCAACTCGACGAGATCCCCCACCCCGATCTCACCCGACGCCGCCCGGCGGAACGAGACGGCCGATACCTCGGCAACCCCGGCTATCTCGGGCACGTCCGAAACCAACGCCTCTCCGGTCAAAGTCGGCTCCACACCCTTACCCCCGGAGGCAACCGAAGAGATGGTCCCCCCCATCGAGAAAACCGCTACCCGCGGAAGCCCCACCACTCCTCCTCGCACCCTCGTTCTCATTACCTCTAATTTGTCTGACGATCGTACAGTACCGGATTCCGTGCCGCGCGTCCGGTCTTCGGGTAACGGGCAATGGTGCGGCGGAGGGTTGAGCGGGGCGCGACGATTCTTGTACAATTATTTTGGTCAGACAAAAGGGGAAGAAAGGGAAAGGAAGGCTCTATGGCAGAGAAAGAGATCTTCTGTTCGATAGGCATAGACATTGACGCGGTCGCCGGTTGGCTCGGGTCTTACGGTGGTGAGGATTCGCCCGACGACATCTCGCGGGGCATGTTCTCCGGGGAGGTCGGGACGCCGCGGCTCTTGAAGCTCTTCGAGAAGTACGACCTTCAGACGACGTGGTTTATCCCGGGGCACTCCATAGAGACGTTCCCGGATCAAGTCAAGATGGTGGTTGACGGGGGGCACGAGATCGGGAGCCACGGCTACTCTCACGAGAACCCTGTCGCGATGACACCGCAGCAAGAGCGGGACGTGCTGGAAAGGTCCATAGAGCTCATAGAGGGGATTACCGGCAGGCGGCCCGTGGGGAACGTCGCGCCGTGGTGGGAGGTCTCAAGCGTCTCCAACGATCTACTGCTGGAGTACGACTACAAGTACGACCACAGCCTCCAGCACCGCGACTTCACGCCTTACTACGCGCGTAAGGGCGACTCGTGGACCAAGATCGACTACTCCAAGACCGCCGCTGAGTGGATGAAGCCGCTCGTGAGGGGCGAGGAGATCGACCTCGTCAAGATCGGGGGCAACTGGTACCTCGACGACCTGCCCCCAATGATGTTCATAAAGACCTCTCCCGCCACCCACGGCTTCGTAAACCCCCGCGACATCGAGCAGATGTGGAAGGACCAGTTCGACTGGGTCTACCGCGAGATGGACTACGCGACGTACTGCCTGACCATCCACCCGGACGTCTCGGGCAGGCCGCAGGTGCTCTTGATGCTCGAGCGCCTGATCGAGTACATAAACGGCCACGAGGGCGTCCGCTGGGCGACGATGGAGCAGATAGCCGACGACTTCGTCCAGCGCCACCCGAGGAACCAGCCCAACCACGACCCCGGCACCAACATGTACGGCATCGACACGCCGGCCTAGAAAGGAGCTTCCTCCTAAGGAGCGTCTTCTATGTGCGTGCTCTGCGGACAGGATTTCGTCGCCCAGGTCCAT
>JACDFX010000181.1:660-5253 GCA_013815575.1 Rubrobacter sp. | reverse complement strand
CCCGCACGGTGGCGAGGCTGCTCCTGCTCCCCACGCTCGTGACGGCGCTCGCCATCCTGGTCAAGGGCTACACTCAGCCCGGCGACGGCTTCTCGGCCGGGGTCGTGGCCGCCCTCGGGGTGCTCTTGCAGCTCATGGTCTTCGGCCGCGAGGAGGCCGAGAAGATACCGGGCGTCAGGCAGGCCAGGACGCTGGCGTTCGTGGGGCTACTCGTGGCGCTCGGGCTCGCGGTCGTGCCGCTCTTTCTCGGGGACCCCGTTCTGACCCACTACCCGCCGACGGGGGCCGGGGTGCTGCATTTCGGGACGCTTGAGTTCATCACGGCCGTCCTCTTCGACTGCGCCGTCTTCCTGCTCGTCTTCGGGTTCGTTGTTGGGACGGTCGGCGCGATCTCGCGGGCCATCGAAGCGGCAGACGGAGGGGATCCATCTTGATACTCCTCCTCTCGCTCGTCATCGCGGTCGTCTTCGGTTCCGGGGCCTTCCTGATCCTGCAGCGCGACCTCTTCCGAGTGGTGGTTGGCATCGTCCTGATCTCCAACGCCGCGAACCTGTTTATCATCTCGGCGGGCCTGACACGGGGGGACCCCCCGATCCGGCCCTTCCCCGACGGCGCCACGATAGCCGACCCGCTGGTGCAGGCGATGGCGTTGACGGCCATCGTCATAAGCTCCAGCGTCGCGGCCCTGCTCCTGAGCCTGGTCTACCGACTCTACCTCGCCCACGACTCCGTGGACATTGAGGACGTCTCCGCCGCCGAGGTGCGCGAGGCCGAGGCCCTGGAGGGTGACGAGGACGTGGAACTGCGCGAGGACCCACGGTAATGGATTCCACGCTCCTCGCCCTGCCCGTCCTGATCCCCTGGGTACTGGCCGCCGCGCTGGCCCTCCTGGACGGCCGGCGTCCGTACGTCGGCTGGATCGCCGTCGCGGGCTTGGGCGCGGGCTTCACCTGCGTGCTCGGCCTGACCTTCCTCGTGATCCGAGGCGGACCCGTCGAGACGGTAGCGGGGGGCTGGCCCGAGGGTGTGGGGATCACACTGCGCGCCGACGCTTTGGGGGTCGCCTTCGCCGTGGTCTCCATCGGGGTGATCCTGGCCTCCCTCGTCTACGAGGTTTTGGGCGGGGTCCGTTCCAGGACCTTTCCCGCGCTGGTTGCATTCATGGCGGCGGGGCTCACGGGACTCTTCCTGACGGGGGACGCCTTCAACTTCTACGTGTTCTTCGAGATCTCCATGACCGCCGCCTACGCGCTCACGGGCTACCGGGAGAAGGACTATCAGGTAAGGGCCGCATTCATCTTCGCCGTCATCAACCTGCTCGGGTCGGTAATCTTCCTCATAGGGGTCGCCGCCCTCTACCACGTGACCGGCAGCCTGGACATGGAGGTCATCGCCGAGCGGGCCTCAAGGGTGCAACCGAGCTCGATCATCTCCATAGCCACCGCCGTCTTCGTGGCCTTCTCGCTGAAGCTTGGCCTCTTCCCTTTCCACTTCTGGCTGCCGGCCGTCTACGTTGGGAGCCACCCGCCGGTCGCCGCCATCCTCTCCGGCGCTTTAGCGAACATCGGGGGCTACGGCCTGCTGCGCTTCGGCGCGGACGTCCTTCCGAGGGAACTCGAGCTCGGAACGGTGGCGGTCCTGATACTGGGCACGGCGAGCATCATCTACGGTGCGCTGCAGGCGATCTCGCGCCACGAGACGGCCGAGGTCCTGGCCTACTCGGCGATAGGGCAGGCCGGCTACATACTGCTGGCCCTGGGCATCGGCGGCCCCGTAGGCTACGCTGCGGCGGTCGTCTACGCGGTCGTGAACTCGATGAACAAGGCCCTGCTCTTCCTGGCGGCCGGTACGCGCGGGCCGCTCGTCGGGGCGGCCTTCGCCGTGGGGGCGTTCAGCGTCGTCGGAGTGCCGCCGGTCGCCGGTTTCGTCGGTAAGCTGGCGATGTTCCGGGCAAGCGTGGAGGCCGGGAGCGTGGCCCTTACCGCCCTGATCTTTTTCGGTGGCGCCCTCTCTTTCGTCTACGTCTTCCAGATCTATCAGCGCGTCTTCTGGGCGTCGGACGAGAAGGAGAAAGCGGGCCCTCTCCCAACCCGGGTGCTGGTCCTGCTCCTGGCCGGCCTCGTCCTGGCGGCCGGCCTCTGGCCCGAGCCGCTGCTCGTGCTCGGCGAGGCGGCGGCCCGCGTGCTTGAGGACGGCCCCTGATGATCCGGCTCGTCTTCCCGCTCGTGCTGCTCACCCTGGTCTACGCGCTCGTGCTCGGGAGCTTCTCGCCCGCGGACCTGGCCCTCGGGGTGGTCCTCTCGGGCGTCCTGCTCTTCGCGCTGCGGGGTTTCGTCTTGCCCGGGGAGCCGGCGTCGGCCGGCCTGTTCGGACGCGTGGCAGCGTTCTTCCCTTTCGCGGCCGCCGTGGGGTACGACGTGGCCGTCGGCACCTGGGAGGTCTCGCTCGTCACCGTGCACCTCAGGCCGCTCGGCCGGCCCGGTATCGTCGCGATTCCCGTGGGGGATCGCACGCAGACCGGGGTGGCCGTCTCTGCGCTCGTCGCGACGCTGTCGCCGGGGGAGGTACTCGTCGACGTAGACCGGGAGAGAGGCGCGATGCTGATCCACGTCATGGATGCCTCCGACCCGGAGGCCACGCGCAGGCGCCACGAAGATTTCTACCAGCGCTACCAGCGAAGGGTCTTTCCCTGAGAGACGGAGGAGGTTCACGTTGCACGAGATGGTGTTCTACCTGGCGGCGGTCTGGATGACCGTGCTCCTGGCGGTCATGGTGGCGACCGTGATCCTGGTGCGCTCGACGGCGAGCCGCATCCTGGCCCTCGACACGCTCACCCTCGTCCTGGTGGCGCTGCTGGCACTCTATGCCGCCGCCGAGCGCTCGCCCTACTACCTAGACGCGGCGCTCATCGTCGCGCTCTTGGCCTTCCTCGGCACGGTTGCCGCCGCGCTCTACCACGGGGAGAGGAGGATCTTCTAGTGGTCGCAGCTTTGCCCTTCCTGGCCGACGCGCTCGTGGTTTTGGGCGTCATCGTCATAACCCTTGGGGTCTACGGGATAATCCGGCTGCCCGACACCTACGCCCGGCTGCACGCCGCGAGCAAGGTCGTCTCTTTGGGCGTTGTTTCGCTGCTACTTGCTTCGACCGTCACGGGGGACCCGGCGGTGATCTTCCGGGTCGCCCTGATCGCGGCTTTCCTCGTCGTCACCACCCCCGTCTCGGCCCACGTCGTGGCCCGCGCCGCCTACCTGCGGGGCGAGAGGATGGAGAGCCGCGGAGCCGTCGACGAGTCCGGAAAGCTGGACATCGGAAGCTGAAGTGCTGAACGGCCGACGGGCTAAACAAAACGGTTTCTGTCTGGTATAGAGAAAGTATGGGCATAGCCGGGGACATAGCGCTCATCGTGGTGGCCGCCTTTGTGGGCGGCATCATCGCCCGGCAATTAGGTCTACCTCTCATCCTGGGATACATCCTCGCCGGGGTGGTCGTCGGGCCGAACACCGGCGGGCCCACCGTCGGGTCAGCCCACGACATCGAGCTCCTCGCCGAGATCGGGGTGGCGCTCTTGCTGTTCACCATCGGGCTGGACTTCCCGTTGAGCGCCCTGGCGCCGGTAAAGAAGATAGCCCTGATCGGGACGCCGATACAGATGGTCCTGACCATCGCCCTCGGTTACGGGGTGGCCGCGCTGCTCGGGCTCGGGTGGTACGAGGCGGTCTGGTTCGGGGCCCTGCTCTCGATCTCGTCCACGGCGGTCGTGCTGAAGACGCTAACCGAGCAGGAGGTGCTCGGTACTCTGTCCAGCCGGGTCATCATCGGTATGCTCATCGTGCAGGACCTCGCGGTGGTGCCGCTGCTCATCCTGCTGCCCGAACTCGGGAACGTGGCCGAGGGGCTATCCGCGCTAGGTATCGCGGCGCTCCAGGCCGCCCTCTTCATCGGTGCCATGGCCTTCTTCGGGACGCGGGTCTTCCCGTGGCTAATGGGCCGTGTCGCCCGGCTCAACTCGCGGGAGCTGTTCCTGATCTCCGTCGTGGCCACCGGCCTCGGCGTCGGCTACGGCACCTACGTCTTCGGCCTCTCCTTTGCCTTCGGCGCCTTCGTCGCCGGCATCGTCCTCTCCCAGTCGGACTACAGCCACCAGGCCCTCGCGGACATAGGCCCCTTGCGCGACGTGTTCGCCATGCTCTTCTTTGTCTCCGTCGGGATGCTCATAGACCCCGCCTTCCTGCTCGCCTCTGCCCCGATCGTCCTCGCCGTCGTGCTCGCCGTCTTCCTGGGGAAGGGTTTGATCTTTGCGGGCGTCGCCCGCGCCTTCGGTTACGTGAACATCGTCCCGTTCGCCGTGGGCCTAGGGCTCTTCCAGGTCGGGGAGTTCTCCTTCCTGCTGGCCCGGTCCGGCAGGAGCGAGGGCGTTATATCCTCTAGCACCTACTCCATCGCGCTCACAACCGCCGTCGTCACGATGGCCCTGACACCGTTCGCCGCCCGCGCTGCGCCCCCGCTCTACGCCCGCTGGCGCGAGCGGTTCCCGGCGCCCGCGCCCAAGACTGTCGACCTGCCAGGCGGGGAACTCACGGACCACGTCGTGGT
>JACDFX010000181.1:0-650 GCA_013815575.1 Rubrobacter sp. | reverse complement strand
GGCCCGGCTCCTCCGGCGCCTGGAGCAGCCGTTCGTCGTCATCGACGTGGACCCCGGCAAGGTGGAGGCCGCGAAGGATGAGGGGATACCGCTCGTCTACGGCGACGCGGCGGCGGAGCCCGTGCTCGAGGCGGCCGGGATCCGCAAGGCCAGGATGGTGATTCTCGCCACCTCGGACGCCGTGGGGGTGCGGCTGGTGGTGGAGCGGACGAAAGCCCTCAACCCGAACGTCAGGATCGTGGCCCGCTCCGCCGGCGAGGAGCAGCTCGAAGACCTCGGTCGGCTCGGCGTCTACGAGGCGGTCCAGCCGGAGCTGGAGGCCGGGCTGGAGCTCGCCCGCCAGGCGCTCATGAACCAGGGCTTCGGCGCGGTCGAGGTGCAGCGCTTCTCCGACGGGGTGCGCCGCGAGATGTACGCCCCGATCTCCGACGCGGACGACGACGGGGACAGCCTGGCCCAACTCCGCCGTGCCTCCAGGATGATAGAGAGCGACTGGATGGAGATCCCAAAAAGCTGCGCCCTCGCGGGCCGCGCTATCGGCGAGCTCGGGGTGCGGGCCAAGACCGGTGCCTCCATCGTCGCGCTCGTCCGCGGCGACGAGGTCGTCACCAACCCCGGCCCGGACCTCACGCTGGAGCCCGGCGATACCG
>JACDFX010000180.1 GCA_013815575.1 Rubrobacter sp. | reverse complement strand
GTGGAACGCTCACCGTTACGGGGCGGACGCTGGCCGAGAACGTCGCGGGGCGCGGGAGCAGGGACCGGGAGATGATCGCCGCCCACGACGCGCCGTTGCAGGAGCGGGCCGGTTTCCGGGTCCTCTCGGGCAACCTTTTCGACTTCGCGATCGTCAAGACCAGCGTCATCTCCAACGAGTTCCGTGAACGTTATCTCAGCCATCCCGGCCAGGAGAACATCTTCGAGAGCCGGGCGGTCATCTTTGACGGCTCCGACGACTACCACCACCGCATAAACGACCCGGACCTCGACATCGACGAGGGGACCATACTCGTGATCCGGGGCGCGGGACCGCTCGGGTGGCCCGGCTCGGCCGAGGTCGTCAACATGCAGCCCCCGGACGCACTTCTCAAGCGCGGTATCACCACCCTTCCTACCCTCGGCGACGGCCGGCAGTCAGGCACCTCGGACAGCCCCTCCGTGCTCAACGCCGCCCCCGAGAGCGCGGCGGGCGGCGGCCTCTCGTGGCTCAGGACAGGAGATAGGATCCGCATAGACCTGAACACCGGGCGGTGCGACGCGCTGGTGGCCGAGGAGGAGATCGAACGCCGCAAACGCGAGGGCGGCGTCCCGCCCGTGCCGGAGAGCCGGACGCCGTGGGAGGAGATCTACCGCGACAGCGTCGGCCAGCTCGACGGCGGCGGGGTACTCGAAGCTGCCTTGAAGTACCGGAAAGTCGCATCCGAAACCCCGCGTCACAACCACTGATGGACGCCCTATCGACCGGCGGGACCGCCTTGCTGAGAGAGGTATGAGCGGCCCGGTGGAGGCGCGGGAGTTCCTGGACTCGCAGCCGCCGGAGCGGCACGTCTCTGACGCGCTGGAGAATATAAGGGTTCGCGTGGCCGCCGGCGGGCAAAGGATCGCCGTCCTCGACGACGACCCGACCGGCACCCAGACGGTCCACGGCGTTCCGGTGCTCACGACGTGGTCGGTCGAAGACCTCCGTTGGGCCCTCGAACAGCCGTCGCCCACGTTCTACGTGCTGACCAACTCCCGCAGCCTCCCCGAAGAGGAGGCCGCCGCGCTGAACCGTGAGGTGGCCTCCAACCTCGCCGCCGCGGCCGAAAGGAGCGGGACGGGCTTTGTCGTGACGAGCCGAGGCGACTCCACCCTGCGCGGGCACTTTCCCGCCGAGACGGACGCGCTGGAGGAGGGGATCGGGGAGGAGGTGGACGGCGTCATACTCTGCCCCTGTTACCTGGAGGCCGGACGCCTGACCGCTGACGACACCCACTGGGTGCGCCAGGGAGACGTTCTGGTCCCCGCCGGTGAGACCGAGTTCGCCCGCGACGCCAGCTTCGGCTACTCATCTTCCGACCTGCGGGAGTGGGTCCAGGAGAAGACGGCGGGCCGCGTCCCGGCCTCCGAGGTAGTCAGCGTCGGCCTACCGGACATCCGGGAGGGCGGGCCGGAACGCGTCTCGGAGATCCTGCGCGGCGTGGCCGGCGGCCTTCCCGTCGTCGTGAACGCGGCCTCCTACTCAGACCTCGAGGTCTTTGTCCTGGGCCTGCTCGACGCGGAGGAGGGTGGCAAGAGGTTCCTCTACCGCACGGGACCGTCCTTCGTCAGGGTGCGCGGGGGCATCCCCGAGAAGGGGCCCCTGAGCCGGGAAGAACTCTACCGGCGGCGCCCGCACCGGGGGCACGGCCTCGTCCTGGTCGGGTCGCACGTCGAGATGACGACCCGACAGCTGGCGGAGGCCCTGGAATTAGATGGGGTGATCGGCGTCGAGCTCTCCGTGGCGCGGTTGCTGAGAGGCGAGGAACGCGAGGGGGAGATCCAACGTGTGGCCGCCGAGATGAACGTGGGGTTGGTCGAGTCCGAGGTCGTCGTCTACACGAGCCGGGAGGTCACGGACGGTGGCCCGGGGTTGACGGGGTTCGAGGTCGGGCGGGCGGTCTCGGACGCGCTGGTGGAGGTCGTGCGGCGGGTGGATGGGGAGGTGCCCCTGGCGTTCGTGGTGGCGAAGGGCGGTATCACGTCGAGCGACGTCGGGACGCGGGGGCTCGGCGTGCGGCGAGCCGAGGTTGCGGGGCAGATGTTGCCGGGGATAGTGTCGGTCTGGGTCCTGCCGGAGGAGAGCGCCTTTCCAGGCCTCCCCTACGTCATCTTCGCCGGCAACGTCGGCGGGCCCGACTCGCTGGCGAGGGTTATACAGATCCTGAGGGAGGACTAGATGCACAAGATCGCCTTCGTTGGCCTCGGCGCCATGGGCGCCCCGATGGCAAAGTGCCTCCTCTCGGCCAACTTCGACCTCCGTGTCTTCGACGTGCGCGAAGAGAACACGCGACCATTGTCAGAGATGGGGGCAACGGGCGCGGGTTCGCCCCGCGAAGCCGCGGAGGACGCCGACGCCCTCGTCCTGATGGTCGTAGACGCGGAGCAGACCGAGGCCGCCCTCTTCGGCGAGAACGGGGCCGCCGAAGCACTCGCCCCGGGTGCGGCCGTGGTAGTCATGAGCACCGTGGGACCGGAGCCCATTCGGGGGCTCGACGCACGTCTCTCCGAACGGCGGCTGCGGCTCCTAGACGCGCCGGTGAGCGGGGGCGTGGCGCGGGCGGAGCGTGGCGACCTGCTCATCATGGCGGGCGGGCCGGAGGATCTCTTCGGGGAGATAAATCCTGTCCTGGACGCCATGGGCTCCACGGTGGTCCATTGCGGACCGTCGGCGGGGGACGGCCAGGCCGTGAAGCTCGTCAACCAGCTCCTGTGCGGCATTCATATCGCGGCGGCCGGGGAAGCGCTCGCTTACGCGGAGGCCCTCGGGCTCGACCCGGAGTCCGTGTACGAGACCATCCGTCATGGTGCTGCGGGCTCCTTCATGCTCGAAGACCGCGGCCGTCGGATGCTCGACCGCCAGTTCCTGCCGCCAAAGAGCGCCCTGGACATCTTCGTCAAGGACATGGGCCTCGTCCGCGGGGCGGCGGCGGAGCGTGGTTTCGCCACGCCGCTCTCCGACGCGGCGCACCGGCTCTACGAAACGGGCGCCTCCCTCGGCTTCGGCAGGGAGGACGACTCGGGCGTCCTGCGCGTTTTCGAGGAGGGAATGGGTCCCTCACAGAAGACGTAAGGTTTCAGGTTGCAGGCATCAGCCTTCAGCCCTCTGTTCTTGCGGAACGCTTGCCGGGGAGTGTGTAGAGGAGGGCGCCGTCCCGGCTCTGGACTACGAGGTGGCCGCGTTCGGCGAAGCGGGTCAGGATCTCCTCCGCCTCGTCAACCGTGAGCGAGGTTTCGAGCGCCGCCTCGACGGGCGTGATGCCGTCACCCACGTCCCGGATCGCCATGAGGAGTTGTTTCTCGCTTCCGAGCTTTGGTCCGGTCTTTGCGGGATTGCTACCGAGCAGCAGCCGGCCGGTATAGCAGAGCAGCGCGATCGTAACCACGAACGGCAACAACGCGGAGAGGCCGCTCATGTAAAGCGTGTCGTAGTAGAAGAGGGAGATGACGGAGCCTAGAACGAAACCTGTCCCAAGAAGAAACAAGGGATCACGCGCGACGCTTCGCCTCGGGGTTTCGGGCTCTTGGCGGAACCTGACTCTCTCTTCCCGCCGCCGTTGGAGATCCACGAATCCCACCGCGCTCCCTCCTCTGTCGCCCCTCCGGCGTTCAAGCCCCATGCTGCCGGATCGTCCATACTACAGGGAGGAGATTACAGGGAGGTAACGACGTATGGAGTTTTCTGAAGAGGTCGCCTGGGTTACTGGCAGCAGCACCGGCATAGGCCGCGCCGTCGCCGAGGCGCTGGCCCGAGAGGGACGCAAGGTGGTCGTCCACTACAACGCGAGCGAGGACGAGGCAAGGGAGGTCGCCGAGGGCATCTCGTCCTCCGGCGGCGAGGCGATGCTCGTCGGGGGAGACGTATCCGACGCCGGCGAGGTCGGCCGGATGGTCGGGGAGATAGAGGACCGTTACGGCCGCCTGGACGTCCTCGTCAACAACGCGGGCTCCCTCGTAGAACGCAGGAGCCTGGCAGAGATGACCGAGGACCTCTGGGACCGCGTCATGAACGTCAACCTCAAGAGCGTCTACCTCTGCTCCCGGGCCGTCCTGCCGGTGATGAAGCGCGGGGGCGCCGGGCGCATCGTCAACATCACCTCCGTCGCCGCCCGCAACGGTGGCGGCCCGGGCTCCGTCGCCTACGCCACCGCCAAGGGCGGCGTCAGCACCCTCACCCGCGCGATGGCCAAGGAGCTCGTTGGCGAAAACATCCTCGTAAACGGCGTCGCCCCCGGCATCATAACCACCCCCTTCCACGACCGCTTCACGCCCCCCGAAGTGCGCGAGAACTTCAAAAACGCCATCCCTATCGGCCGCGAGGGAACGCCCGAGGAGACCGCCTCCGTCGTGGCGTTCCTCGTCTCTCCGGCTGCGAACTACCTGGTCGGCGAGATCATAGAGGTCAACGGCGGCCAGTTGATGAACTGAACCGGACGATAAGCTCTACAGGGTGTAGGTGGCGCAAAGTGTGAGAGAGAAGAAGCGGAGGTTATCCGTGACGGAGCGACTCTACGGTGAACTTGCCGATTGGTGGCCGGTAATCTCGCCGCCATCCGAGTACGCCGAGGAGGCGGCGATCTACGTCGACACGATCCGTGGCACGGCGCGCGGCCCGGTCCGGGAGGTGCTCGAGCTCGGCAGCGGCGGCGGTAATAACGCCTCACACATGAAGTACGCCTTCGCCATGACGCTCGTCGAGCCCGCCGATAGGATGCGCGAACTGAGCCGCGCCCTCAACCCCGAGTGCGAGCACGTCTCCGGCGACATGCGCGACGTCCGGCTCGGCCGCGCCTTCGACGCGGTCTTCGTCCACGATGCGGTCATGTACATGTCTACCGAGGATGACCTGCGGGCGGCACTCGCGACCGTGGTGGCGCATTTAGCACCCGGCGGCGTTGCCCTCGTGGCGCCGGACGTGACGGCCGAGACGTTCCGGGAGACCACCGAGCACGGCGGCGGCGAGGACGCGGACGGACGGAAGGCGCGGTACTTGCAGTGGACGCTGCCGCCTGAGCCCGGCGGAACCTCCTTCGAAACGCACTACGCGTTCCTGCTGCGCGAGCCCGACGGGACCGTGCGCGCCGCCCACGACGTGCACCGCGAGGGACTGTTCGCGCGCGCGACGTGGCTGCGACTGTTCGGCGAGGTCGGGCTCTCCGCATCGCTCGCGCCGCGGTCCATCGAGGGTGAAGAGTATGATGCGTTTGTCGCA
>JACDFX010000179.1 GCA_013815575.1 Rubrobacter sp. | reverse complement strand
GATCCCGTACGGCAGCGCCGCCCAGATGCCCACGTACCCGAACGGCAAAAACGCGCTCGCCCCGGCCGCGTCTGTCGGAGTTATGTTGAACAGGTTCGCCGCGCTGAACTGCGGGATCATGGCGACTACGAAGACCACGAGCGCCACCGCCGCGATGGCCGTTATGGCGAAGGTCAACTTCAGCGCCTCCCCAACCCCGTAGATGTGTATCCCGACGAAGATGGCGTAGGCGAGCAGGTACACCACAGGCCCCCCGAAACCGATGAGGCTCTCCACGTATCCCCCGATAAAGACCGCGATGGCCGCCGGCGCGATCGCGTACTCGATCAAGATGGCCGTCCCCGTAGCGAACCCGCCCAACGGCCCTAACGCCCGTCTGGCGAACCCGTACCCGCCCCCGGCGGTCGGTATGGTCGAGGACAACTCCGCGAGCCCGAAGACCATGGCCGTGTACATGGTAGCCATCAGGAGCGTCGCGATGAGCAACCCGCCCCAACCGCCCTCTGCCAGCCCGAAGTTCCACCCGGCGAAGTCCCCGGATATAACGTACGCCACCCCGAGCCCCGCCAGGAGCACCCACCCGGCCGCCCCCTGCTGCAACTGCCGCTGCTCCATGTAGTCGGCGTCGACGTTCTCGTACTCGACCCCCTGCTGGCCTCTCTTCTCCGACTCGCTCACCCCGGACTCCTCTCCGCCAGGCAACCCCCCGTAGCCCTGGCACGATGGACACAAGAGCATCATAATTAATACCAATTTGTCATACAAGGGGTTGGGAGGGATCCTATCGGTAATCGGGGAGACGTTCGGCGGGGGGACGTCCCCCTGTACCTCCAGGTGGAGCGTCGGATAGAGGATCTCTTGCTCCGGGGCCGCTACAAGGCCGGTGACCGTATACCCCCGGAGGCCGAGCTAATCGGCACCCTGGGCGTCTCGCGGGTTACGGTGCGCGCCGGGCTGGCGCGGTTGGTGGACCGGGGGATGCTGGAGCGGCGTCAAGGGAGCGGGACGTTTCTTATCCGTCCCCCGGACGGGGCCAGGCTCAGGTCTGGGCTGGAGAGGCTAGAGACCTACACCGTCCACGCGGAGCGTCTGGGTGTCAGGCTCTCCAGCGGAGATCTCGAGATAGAGGCGGTCGAGGCCGGACCCGACGAGGCCGAAGCCCTTGAGGCGGCAGAAGGAAGCCCGCTCGTCCGGGTCTCGCGCGTCTTGCTCATGGAGGGCAACCCGGCCGCCTGGATGGTGGACTTCGTGCCGGAGAGCGTCATCGGGACGGACAGAGTCCGCGAGCACTTCCGCCCCGACGCCATGCTGCTCGACCTCCTGGTCTCAGAAGGCGTCCCCGTCGGCTCCTCCCAGATGTCCATAGAGGCCGTCATGGTCAGGCCCGAAGACCCCATCGGGAAGAAACTGGAATTAGGGAGCCCCTCCGCCGCCCTCTCCCTGGTCCAGACCATGTACCTCGTAGACGGGAGCCCGGTACAACGCTCCCAAGACACCTTCCTGCCGGGCAAGCTCAACCTCCACGTCGTGCGCGAGCTCTTCGAGGTGAGAAAGCTAGGTTAGAGCAAGCCGTGGCATGCTACTGATACATCTCTCCGACCTTCATCGTGCCGCGTTGGACGAGCTCAATCTTGTAGCCGTCGGGGTCTTCGATAAAGGCGATGCGGTAGTCGTTGCCTTCGGCGGTGAGGGTCTTGGGTTCAAGGGTGACGGTTACGCCACCATTCTTGAGGTCATCGACCGTGCCTTCGAGGTCATCGACGGTGAAGGCGACGTGGGCGTAGCCGTTGCCCTTGTCGTATGGCTCGGCCTGGTCGTGGTTGTGGGTAAGCTCCAGCATCGGGGAAGCCTGGTCCTCTTCCAGGGCGAAGAAGTGGTTGGTGGCGGAGCCAAGGTTCATCTCGCCGACCTTCTTCAGGCCGAGCTTGTTCACGTAGAAGTCCTCGCTCCTGGCGGGGTCGAGGATACGGTAGCAGGTGTGGATAAAGGTCGCGGCCATCGGGGCTCCTCGCTCTGTATAGTCTGTTCCAATCCGGAAGAGTAGCATCCTCGTAACCTGACGGGCGACCGGGCGGGACGGCCACTGTAGACTGGGCTGCAGGAGAGCGTGGCGAGAGGGGCGGTTCATGGGTGAGATCAGCTGGGAAGACTTCGAGAAAGTGGATGTGCGGGTCGGCAAGGTCG
Organism: Rubrobacter sp.; assembly: GCA_013815575.1. Classification (GTDB taxonomy): domain Bacteria; phylum Actinomycetota; class Rubrobacteria; order Rubrobacterales; family Rubrobacteraceae; genus Rubrobacter_D. Next base: position 3,080 of record JACDFX010000179.1, on the reverse strand, counting down.
TGGCGGCTGAACCGTTTCCGGAGGCGAGAAAGCCGGCCATCAAGCTAACTGTGGACTTCGGTGCGGAGATCGGAGAGCAGCGGACCAGCGCCCAGCTGATCGCCCACTACGACCCGGATACGCTCGTCGGCAAACGGGTCGTCGCGGTAGTCAACTTTCCGCCGAAGAGGATCGCGGGCTTCAAGAGCGAGGTCCTCGTCCTCGGCGTCCCCGATGAGAGCGGCGAGGTGGTCCTTCTCTCCCCGGACCTGCCGGTGCCCGAGGGCGGACGGATGTTCTGAGCGTCGAAACCCGGGGGTCCCGCACCGCGTAGTATCCTTTGTGACGAAACCGGGAAGGGAGGAGCGCCCATGAGTGAGACGAACCTGGAGCAGTTCAGGGAGGTAACGCCGGCCGGGAGGCTGACGCTGCAGAACTCGGCGATGCTCAAGGTCAGTTTGCGGGAAGACCAGATCCAGGCCAAGCTCGGCTCGATGGTCGCCTACCAGGGCGACGTCCGCTTCGAGCACAAGGGCGGCGGTATCGGCCGGTTCTTCAAGAAGGCGATGACCGGCGAGGGCACCACGCTGATGACCGTCACCGGCACGGGCGAGGTCTTTCTGGCTCACGACAAACAGAAGGTCATGGTCCTGGATCTCGACAACGACCGCATGACCGTAAACGGCGACAACATCCTCGCCTTCGAGCCCGGCATAGAGTGGGACATACAGCGAGTCGAGGGGGCCGGACGCCTCGCCGGCGGGCTCTTCAACGTCATCCTCGAAGGCTCCGGCAAGGTCGCCGTGACCTCAGATGGTGAGCCCGTGCTGCTGGATACGTCTACGCCCACCTTCGCGGACCCGGACTCCGCGATAGCCTGGAGTGGTGGGGTCAGGACGAGCGTCAGGAGCGACGTCTCGTTCAAGACCTTTCTCGGGAAGGGGAGCGGGGAGACGTTCCAGATCGGCTTCGAGGGGGCCGGGTGGGTCCTGATCCAACCCTCAGAGGGACCGACCATCCCCGAACACTCCCACGGCGGCGAGGGCGGCGGTGGCGGAGGCCTGGGTTCGTTCTTCAACGACTGATCGAACCGGGCCCTCGGATATCGGCGGAAAGGTCCGCCGATATCCGTTGAACCCTACCCCACCACGAGGTTGACCAGCCTCCCCGGCACGTAGATGGACTTGCGGATCTGCTTTCCCTCGACGTGCGGGCGGACCCTCTCGCTGGCAAGCGCCTGCTCCTTGGCGGCCTCCTCGGAGATGTCGGCCGGGACGGTGACGCGGTCGCGCAGCTTGCCGTTGACCTGGACGACGAGCGTGATCTCCTCCTCTGCGATGAGCGACTCGTCGTAGCCGGGCCAGGCCTGCTCGTGAACGGAACCCCCCTCCCCCATCTCGGCCCACATCTCCTCGGCGTGGTGCGGCGCGAACGGCGCGAGGACCGTGACGAAAGTCCGTATAGCCTCCCGCCACTCTTCCTCAGCGACCGACCCTTTGACGCCGAGCAGGTAGTTGGTTTGCTCCATGAGCGCGGCGATGGAGGTGTTGAAGCGGAAAGTCTCGAGGTCGCCGGTTACTTTCTTGACGAGCCGGTTGGTCCGTCGTGGAAGCTCCGCCGGGTCGGCCAGGGCCCCGGAGGCGTCCCCGCCGGCTACGAGCGAGACGGCGCGGCGGAGAAAGCGGGAGACGCCCCCGATGCCCTGGCTGTCCCACGGCCCGCCCTCGTTCCAGGGGCCGACGAACATCAGGAAGCATCGAAGGGCGTCCGAGCCGTAGCGGTCCACGAATTCCTGCGGGTCGACGACGTTGCCGCGGCTCTTGCTCATGCGGTTGCCGTCCGGTCCGAGGATGATGCCCTGGTTGAAGAGGCGGCGCATCGGCTCGTCGAAGTCCACGAGCCCGAGGTCGCGCATGACCTTCGTGAAGAAGCGGGTGTAAAGCAGGTGCATCACCGCGTGCTCTATACCCCCGGTGTACTGGTCCACCGGGAGCCACTTCTCGCCCCGCTCCGGGTCGAACGGCCCCTCGTCGTAGTGCGGAGAGAGGTAGCGGTATTGGTACCACGAGGAGTCCATGAACGTGTCCATCGTGTCCGTCTCTCGCGTGGCCGGGCCGCCGCAGATGGGACACTCCGTGTTGTAGAAGTCCGGGTCGCGCTTGAGGGGCGACTCGCCGGTGGGCATGAACTCCGCATCCTCGGGGAGCCGGACGGGGAGGTCTTCCTCCGGGACCGGGACAGCGCCGTGCTCGGGGCAGTAGATTATCGGGATAGGCGTTCCCCAGTAACGCTGGCGCGAGATCAACCAGTCGCGAATACGGTACGTGACGGCGCGGCGGCCGGTCCCCTCCCTTTCGAGGTGCTCGATCATACGCTCTTTGGCCTCCTCGACCCCGAGGCCGTCGAGGAAACCGCTGTTGATGGCGGGACCGTCGCCGGTGTACGCCTTGCCGTCGAAGTCGTCGGGGGGTTGGACGGTGCGGACTATGGGCAGGTCGTATTTCTCTGCGAACTCCCAGTCGCGCTGGTCCTGGCCGGGGACCGCCATGATGGCGCCGGTCCCGTAGCCCATGAGCACGTAGTCGGCGGCGTAGACCGGGATCTTCTGGCCGTTGGCCGGGTTGATCGCGTACGCCCCGGTAAAGACGCCCGTCTTCTCGCGCGTGACGTCGGTCCGGTCGATCTCGCTCATACGGGTGGCCTTCTCGACGTAGGCCCGCACCTCGTCCTCCCGCTCCGACGTCGTGATCTTCTCGACTGCCGGATGCTCGGGGCTCATAACGAAGAACGTAGCCCCGAAGAGCGTATCGGGCCGGGTCGTGAAGACCTCGAGTGGGCCGTAGCCCTCTATCTCGAACTTTATCTCGGCGCCCTCGGAGCGGCCGATCCAGTTCCGTTGAAGCGTCTCGACCCGCTCGGGCCACTCTATCTTCGAGAAGTCGAGGAGCTCGTCGGCGTAGTCCGTGATCTTGAACAGCCACTGAGGAAGGTTCTTCTTGATGACCTGCGTCCCGCACCGCTCGCACCGACGCTCGGGCCCGACGACCTGCTCCCGCGCCAGCGTGGTCTTGTCTTTGGGGCACCAGTCGACCGGGGCCTCC
>JACDFX010000178.1 GCA_013815575.1 Rubrobacter sp. | reverse complement strand
GCTACGGGCGGTGGCCGAGCCTTCGTCCTCTCCGAGACACGTTCGTCGGGGAGTACCGGCAACGTCCTCAACGTGGACGGCGGCGGAGGGTGGGATCTCCGAGCGGGCGGGAACGCCCGCGAATATAGTGGCGATCTGCACCGACGACCAGAGCGCGGCGAGCGTGTGGTCGATGGGAGGAGCGCGTCGTCCTTGGAGAGGCCGGCGACGAAGAGCGGGTCCCCGCCAGCGACGAAGAGCGAAGCGAGGTCACCAAACAGACTTCGTAGCTCCGAGCTCTCCCGATCTTCAGGTGAACCGGCCTGTGCTCCGTCCTGCCCGGACAGGGAGCGGCGAGAAGAGGATCTGCGATCCCCGGGTCCGAGGAGACCTCGAGAGCGGGCCCATCCAACTTGAACGCTACGGGGGCTGCCTCCTCGTTCTGGCGGCGCGCCTGGAGACCGGATGCACCACCTTGGAGGCGGCGCTGAACGCCTTCGCCGCGAAGCACGCGTTCAGAGGCGCGGGCGAGAGAGCGTAACGGTGACGCGGTTTGATTTGGTCTATACGTGAGATTAGACTTGCTGGGGATGAGGGACTTTCAGGACTACACGAAGGAGCCCGGCACTACGCGCCGCCGGTGGTGGGTGTGGTCGCTGCCGGTCTTCGTTGTCGCGCTCGCGGTTGGGGCGGTTGCGTTCGCCTACGAGCCCGACGGTGGTAACCCGCAGGGTCCCGAACGCTTGGAGGCGTCTCCTACCAGTTGGATCCAGAGGATGTTCGGCGGGGGTGGGCAGCTCGCCGAAGGGCCCTTCAACGTGCTCGTGCTGGGGGTGGACGAGCGTCCGGAGAGCGAGGAAGATGGTAGCCGGACCGACACGATCATGCTGGTCAGGGTGATGCCGGAGAGCGGAGACGTGAAGCTGCTCTCGGTGCCTCGGGATCTGCTCGTGGAGGTCGAGCCTGGTGTGGAGGACAGGATCAACGCCGCCTACAACTTTGGCGGCATTGAGCAGACGATCACGGCGTTCGAGGAATACTCCGGGGTCCCGGTGGACCACTACGCCATCGTGGATTTCGAGGGTTTCGAGGAGACCGTCGACGCGATGGGGGGCGTCAGGGTGGACGTGGGGAGCGGGCAGTTTCCAGAGAAATGGCGCATGGGAGAGGGGGTCCAGAGGCTAAACGGGCGCAAGGCGCTCATGTACGCCCGCTACCGGGGTACGCCTGGCGGAGACCTCGACCGCATCCAACACCAGCAGGAGCTCGTACGGGCCATGCGAAGCCAAGCGCTAGATTGGAACATCGTACGGCGGTTGCCCGAGATCCTGAAGGTCGCCAACCGCAACGTCCAGACCGACGTCGGGTTCGCGGACGGCGTCTCGCTGGGCCGGATCTTGATCCGGCGCGGTCCCAACGCCCCGATGACCTCGGAACAACTGCAGGGCGATCCTGAGACGCTGGAGAACGGCAACCAGGTCCTCCTCCCCGACGACGAGGCCAACGAGCCGATCCTCAACCAGTTCAGGTACTAGCACGTCGGTTTCGGCGGTCGTGGAGGGGGCTTGCGCCCGTAGCGTAACGGGTCGGCGGGAGTTGGGCGGCTGTTATACTTCTCGGCAGGTGCCACGGCGGGCGAGAGTGGTGGAACGGTAGACACGCTAGATTTAGGATCTAGTGCCTTCGGGCGTGCGGGTTCAAATCCCGCCTCTCGCACACTGCCGGGTCCGGGTCGTTTAGGAGGAACTGGAGGGCATGACGGCTAACGTTACGAAGCTTGAGGAGAATAAGGTCCGGCTGGACGTCGAGGTTCCCGCCGACGCTGTTCGCAAGGGCGTGGAGGCGAAGGTCAGGGAGCTCGGCCAGCAGGTGCGGGTCCCCGGCTTCAGGCCGGGCAAGGCGCCGCGGCGCGTGATCGAGAACCGCCTCGGGCGCGACTACATCATGATGGAGGCCCTTCAGGAGGCCCTGCCGAGCTGGTACTCGGAGGCCGTCGTCGAGGCCGACCTCCGCCCGATAGACCGCCCGGAGATAGACTTCGACGACCCCTTGAGCGAGGAGAGCGGCTTCAAGTTCTCCGCCACCGTCGAGGTGCGCCCCGAGGCGAAACTCGGCGACTATAAGGGTGTGGAGGTTCCAAGGCGCGAGGTCGAGGTCTCCGACGAGGAAGTGGACGCCCAGCTGGAGGAGATGCGCGGGCAGTTCGCCACCCTGGCGGCGGTTGAGGACAGGCCCGCCGCGGAGGGCGACTTCGCGATCATCGACTTCGCCGGCGAGCGGATGACGACCGGCGAGCCCCTGGAGGGCGGCCAGGCCGAGGACTACATGCTGGAGATCGGACGCGGCGAGCTTCTCGAAGATTTCGAGAACAACGTGGTCGGCATGAAGCCGGACGAGCGCAAGCGGTTCGGCGTCACCTTCCCGGCGGATTACGCTGAGGCGTCGCTGCAGGGGCAATCGGTCCTCTTCAACGTCCACGTCAAAGAGATCAAGATGCGCGACCTTCCGGAGCTCGACGACGAGTTCGTCAAGGAGGCGAGCGAGTTCGAGACGCTCGACGAGCTGCGGGGAGCCGTGCGCGAGCAGCTGGAGGGGGCGGCCGAGCAGCGCGTCGCCGGTGAGTACCGGGCGCGGGTGCTGAACGTGGTGGCCGGGAACGCCGAGGTCGAGGTTCCGGACGTCATGGTTCACGAGAAGGCGCACGAGATGGTCGGGAGCTTCGAGCGGAGCATCCGGGCGCAGGGGATGGAGCCCGAGCAGTACTACCAGCTCGCCGGGTCCAACCACCACGACTTCGAGGAGCGCGTCAAGCCCGAGGCCGAGGACACCGTCAAGAAGGAGCTCGTGCTCGACGCCGTCGTCGCCGCGGAGGGCATCACGGCCGACGACGAGGCCGTGATGCACGAGATCTCGCACCTCGCCGAGGAGTCCGACCGGGCCCCGGAGGAGATCGCCGAGACCATGAAGGCAAACGGCACCTACACGCTTCTCCAGGAGGAGATCTCCCGCCAGAAGGCCCTCGACTTTCTCGCCGAGAACGCCACCCCGGTCGAGATGCCGGATGAAGAGGCCGAAGAGGAGGCCTCCGACGAGGAGCCGAGCATCGAGGCCGGCGACGAGACACCTGGCGCCGAAGAGGAGCCCGAGGCCGGCGAGGTCGTGGTCGAGACTACGGTCGAGGCCGGCGGCGCCGGCGCGGAAAACGACGAACGAGAGGAAAAAGAGTGAGCTACTACGATCCCCAGGGTGTTATTCCCTACGTCATTGAGCAGAGCCCGCGCGGCGAGCGGGCCATGGACATCTACTCGCGGCTGCTGAAGGATAGGATCGTCTTCCTCGGCACCCCCGTGGACGACCAGGTCGCCAACGCCATCATGGCCCAGCTCTTGCACCTGGAGAGCGAGGACCCGGATCAGGACATCAACCTGTACATAAACTCCCCGGGCGGCAGCGTGACGGCCGGACTCGCGATCTACGACACCATGCGCTTCGTCAAGCCCGACATCGTGACGACTGCCCTGGGCATGGCCGCCTCCATGGGCGCCTTCCTGCTCGCGGCCGGCGCCAAGGGCAAGAGAAGCGCGCTTCCGAACACCAGGATACTGCTCCACCAGCCGAGCGTCGGCGGGCTCGCCGGGCAGGCCTCGGACGTCGAGATCCACGCCAAGGAGCTCGTCCACACCAAGCGGCGCCTGAACGAGATCCTGGCCGAGAACACGGGTCAGAACTACGACAGGATCGAGCGCGACACCGACCGGGACTACATAATGGGCCCGGAAGAGGGCATAGAGTACGGCGTCATCGACAGCATCATCAGGAACCACTAGGGTTCTTGAGGTCTAGGCGACAGAGAGCTCTAGGGGAGGCCGTAACGGTATGAGGGACCCGTCGGATCAGTTGCAGTGCTCTTTCTGTGGTAAGAGCCAGCGCCAGGTCAGGAAGCTTATCGCCGGCCCGGGCGTCTACATCTGCGACGAGTGCATCGAACTCTGTAACGAGATCATCGACGAGGAGTTCTCTGGGCCGGAGCTTCTCAAGGACGACGACCTCCCCAAGCCCCGCGAGATCAACCGCATCCTCAACGAGTACGTCATTGGCCAGGAGGATGCCAAGAAGGTCCTCGCCGTCGCTGTCTACAACCACTACAAGCGCATCCAGATGGGCGCCGAGGCCACGGACGGCACCGAGCTCCAGAAGTCCAACATCCTGATGCTAGGCCCCACGGGCTCGGGCAAGACGCTGCTCGCCCAGACGCTAGCCAGGATCCTGAACGTCCCGTTCGCCATCGCGGACGCCACGGCCCTTACCGAGGCCGGCTACGTCGGCGAGGACGTCGAGAACATCCTGCTCAAGCTCATCCAGGCCGCCGACTTCGACGTGAAGAAGGCGGAGACCGGCATCATCTACATCGACGAAATAGACAAGGTCGCCCGCAAGTCGGACAACCCGTCTATTACGCGCGACGTATCAGGCGAGGGCGTGCAGCAGGCCCTGCTCAAGATCCTGGAGGGCACGGTCGCCAGCGTGCCGCCGCAGGGCGGGCGCAAGCACCCGCACCAGGACTTCTTGCAGATCGACACGAAGAACGTGCTGTTCATCTGCGGCGGGGCGTTCGGGGGGCTGGAGGAGATCATTCGCCAGCGCATCGGCAAGAAGAGCATCGGCTTCGGCTCCGACGTGGACCAGAGGCTCAAGCAAGAAGACGACGCCCTCTTGCAGCACGTCCAGCCGGAGGACCTGCTGCGCTACGGCCTCATCCCGGAGTTCGTCGGTCGCCTGCCGGTCATCTCGACCCTCCGCCTCCTGGAGCAGGAGGACCTGGTCCGCATCCTGACCGAACCGAAGAACGCGCTGGTGCGCCAGTTCCGCCAGTTCTTCCGCTACGACAAGGTGGACCTCTCCTTTACCGACGAGGCCCTGGCCGCCATCGCGGAGCTTGCCCTGGAAAGGGGCACGGGTGCCCGAGGGCTACGGAGCATCCTCGAGAACTCGCTGTTGCCGACGATGTACGACCTGCCGAGCCGCTCGGACGTGAACAAGTGCGTCGTCGACGCGGACACGGTAAAGGACGGCGTTCAACCCTCGCTCGTTACCGGCGCGCAGAAATACTCGTACGACGAAGAAGAGACAGCCTAAAGGTTCCTTGAGCCAGACCGGGATACCAAAAACATACGACCACCGCGCCGTGGAGGCGCGCCTCTACGAGGAGTGGGAGCGGACGGGCGCCTTCGAGGCCGACCCCGACCCCGAGAAGCCCGCGTACTGCATCGTGCTGCCCCCGCCGAACGTGACGGGGG
>JACDFX010000177.1 GCA_013815575.1 Rubrobacter sp. | reverse complement strand
GAGAAGATCCTCGCCGCCGCGGCCGTACAGCCTGTCGTCGCCCTGCCCGCCGAAGACGATCTCGTTGCGGACGCTGCCGTAGATCTTGTCATCCCCGCTGGTGCCGCGGCACGTCCCGCCGTTGCACTGCTTGACCGCTGCGAACGCAGCCCCCGCTACTACAAGCGTCGTCACCAACACGAAAACAAACATAAATGCGTGCTTTCTCGCCGTTCTCCTCTCCCTGACATTATCCACACTAACCGAAGTCTACCCGTTCAGCAGCCCTTCATTGTAAAGATTATCCCAAGAAGAACAAAACTATGCCGGTCAGGGTGAAGAGGCCCACCACGATCAGGGTCAGCCGCGTCAGGTTCTTCTCCATGATGGTCGTGCCGGAGAAAGTGCCGCCCATGCCGCCCCCGAAGCTCGACGAGAGCCCGCCGCCCTTGCCGGAGTGCAGCAGGATCATGCCGACGAGGGCGACGCAGAAGACTATATGAAAGAAGGCAATCAGGTAGAAAATCATAACGAAGCTAGTCTATCACAGACCCGGATACCGCCACCCTAAACTTCGTCGGAACCCGCGCCCGCCGCGGCCTCCACGAGTTGCGCGAAGGAGTCCACCTCAAGGCTCGCCCCGCCGACGAGGGCGCCGTCCACGTCGGCCTGCGACATGATCTCGGCGACGTTGGCCGGCTTGACGGAACCGCCGTAGAGGATTCGTACGCCGTCCGCGAAGTCCCCACCGCGCTCCTCCCGCAGGAGCTCGCGTATGCGGCCGGTGGCGTCCTGGGCGTCGTCGGGGGTGGCGGTATCTCCCGTGCCGATGGCCCAGATGGGCTCGTAGGCGAAGACCACTCCCTCGCCGCCGACCTCACCGATCTCTTCGAGCACGCGTCGGACCTGCGTGGAGACCTTCTCCCACATGCCGCCCGCGTCGCGCTCTTCCTTCGTCTCGCCGACGCAGACTATCGGGAGCAGGCCCGCGTCCACGGCGCGCTTCGTTTTGTGGGCGACAAGCGTGTCGGTCTCGCCAAAGATCTCACGCCGCTCGGAGTGTCCGACGAGCACGGCCCGCGCCAGCACGTCCTGGAGCATCGGGACCGATATCTCGCCGGTAAAGGCGCCGGAGTCCTCGTAGTAGAAGTTCTGGGCGCCGGCGATGACGGCCGAGTCTTCGGCCATCCTGCCGACCTCGTGCAGGCAGGTGAACGGGACGAAGACCGCCACGTCCACCCCTCTCGCGTCCGCGGCCCGCGGCAGCAGGGCCGCCGTGTAGTTCTGGGCCTCCGTCACGGTCTTGTTCATCTTCCAGTTAGCGGCCATCATCGGGCGTCGCGCCATGGGTTTCGCTCCCCTCTCGTGTAACTTGTTTACTTGTCCGGCAGAACGGCGACGCCCGGCAACTCCTTGCCCTCGACGTACTCCAAAGAGGCGCCGCCGCCGGTCGAAATGTGGCCCATCCGGTCGTCCAGGCCTAGCTTGTTGACGGCCGCGACCGAGTCGCCGCCCCCGATCACGCTGGTCGCGCCCCCGTCGCTGGCCTCCGCGACGGCCCCGGCGACCCCCTCGGTCCCCCGGGCGAAGGCGTCGACCTCGAAGACGCCCATCGGGCCGTTCCAGAAGATGGTCCTGGCATCCGAGATACGTCCCCGGAAGAGATCCACGCTCTCCGGCCCGATATCCAGCCCCATCTTGCCTGACGGGATGCCGCCGCTCACCCGGACGGTCTGCGTCTCGGACCCCTCCTCTATCGCGTCCGCCACGACCACGTCGACGGGAAGGACGAGCCTATCCCCCGCCTCTTGCATGAGACGTTTCGCCTCTTCCAGATAATCGTCCTCGACGAGGGAGTTGCCGATCTCGTACCCCTGAGCCCTGAAGAACGTGAAGCACATGGCCCCGCCGATGAGCAGCGAGTCGGCCACGCCGAGCAGGCTCTCTATGACGCCGAGCTTGTCGGAGACCTTGGCCCCGCCCAGGATGGCGACGAACGGCCGCTCGGGGTCCCGCAAGACGCCGTCGAGGTAGTCGATCTCCGCCTCCATCAACAGCCCCGCCGCCGTCGGCAGCCTCTCGGCCACCCCGACGGTCGTGGCGTGTGCCCTGTGCGCCGCCCCGAAGGCATCGTTGACGTAGGCCTCGAATGGCGCGGCGAGCTCCCCAGCGAACCCGGCGTCGTTCTCTGTCTCGCCCGGGTAGAACCGGGAGTTCTCAAGCAGCACCACGCCCCCGTCCAGCCCGTCCAGCGCCTCCCCCACTTCCGGGCCGACCGCGGTGTCCAGCTTCTTCACGTGCCCGCCCAGAAGTTCCTCAAGCCTCGTGGCTACGGGGTCCATCGCGTATTTCGGGTCAGGCTCGCCCTTTGGGCGCCCGAGGTGCGAGATCAGGGCCGGCCTGGCCCCCTCGGAGAGCAGGTGCCGGATGGTCGGCAGCGCCCGCCGGATGCGCGTGTCGTCGGTGACCTCCCCGTCTTTCACCGGCACGTTGAAATCAACCCGCACGAGCACCTTCTTGCCGCGCACGTCCAGGTCTCTCACGCTCCGCTTGTCGATGGCTCCTCCTCTCGGTAGTCACAGCTTGTCAGCCCGCTCCGGGCCGCGACCACGTCCAGGCCAGAGGACTGGCTAAAGGCGTAGGCCGCGGGATGGAGCGGGCCGAAAGGCGCGAAGCGCCGTGCTGGAAATCTGGCGTAGCAGGCGTGCTCTAAAGTTTCTCTCCCATAAACTGCACGAGGTCGACGGTGCGGTTTGAGTAGCCCCACTCGTTGTCGTACCAGCCGAGGACCTTGACGGTGCGGCCGTTGGACATCGTGAGAGGGGAGTCAAAGACGCAGGAGGCCGGGTTGCCGACGATGTCGCTGGAGACCAGCGGGGCCTCGGAGTACTCGAGGACGCCGGAGAGCTCTCCCTCGGCGGCCGTTTTGAAGGCGGCGTTCACGTCTTCGGCGCTCGCCTCGTTGGAGATCTGGGCGACAAAGTCCGTTATGGAGCCGTCGGGGATGGGGACGCGCATCGCCATGCCGTCAACCTTGCCCTTGAGGTCGGGGTAGATCTCCCCGGCCGTCCGGGCGGCGCCCGTGGAGGTCGGCACGATGTTGCTCGGCGCGGACCGGGCCCGCCTCGGGTCCTTGTGGGCCGCGTCGAGGAGGCTCTGGTCGTTGGTGAAGGCGTGGACGGTGGTCATGTAGCCGGACTCGATGCCGAAGTTGTCCTGCAGCACCTTCACCAGCGGGATGATGCAGTTGGTCGTGCAGGAGGCGTTCGAGACGACCTGGTGGTTCTCGGGGTCGTAGTCCTCGTGGTTGACCTTGAAGACGAAGGTGGCGTCAACGCCCTTGGCCGGGGCGGAGATGACGACCTTCTTGGCACCGCCGTCGAGGTGCTTGGCGGCACCCTCGCGGTTGGCAAAGACGCCGGTTGATTCCACGACGATGTCGGCGCCGACGTCGCCCCAGGGGATCTGGGCCGGGTCGCGCTCGGCGAAGGTCTTTATCTCCCGGTCGCCCACGCGCAGGATGTTCCCGTCAAGACTCACGTCCTCGGGCCAGATGCCGTGTACGGTGTCGCGCTTGAAGAGCAGCGCCAGGCTCTCCATCGGCATGAGGTCGTTGATCGCCACGATCTCGATGTCGTCGTCGCTGCGCTCTATGGCCGCCTTGGCGGTCAGCATCCCGATTCGGCCGAAGCCGTTGATCCCAACTCGAACTGCCAAAACCCTCTCCTCTCGTAGTTTTCGATCTCTCCCTATTGTTACCGAAAGCGGCCCCCATTAAAAGCCGCCACCCATGGAACCTCCGGCCCCAACGCCCCGCGCAAGGGCCCGCGGGTAAGAACGCCGGCTGCGCCGTCCTGAAAGAGAAGCCCGAGAGGCGTAGCGTGCTGAGAGGCTGGGGCGTCAGCCGGGGCGTGCCGCCACGCCCACCAGGCGCCGCAGCCGGTGGTTGACGGCGCTTTTGGAGAGCCCACCCATCTGGGCGAGCTCCGCGAGGGAGGCGTCGGGGTTTTCGAGACGGAGCTCGAGCATCTCGCGCAGCGCCGGGGGGAGCCCCGCCGGGTCGATGGCTTGCAGCGCCCTCTGCTGGCGGGCGGCGGCGGTGGCGGTGCGGCCGGCGTTGGCGGCGTCGAAGTTGGTAGCGCGGTTTGCGTTCGCCTTTGCTTCGCCGAGGACGGCCCTTGCCTCGTACTCCAGGACGGCCTCGTTCAGGCCCATCTGGGCGAGCAGGGAGGTGACGCCGTCGGCGCTCTTGGTGTAGGCGACCCACCGTCCCCGCCGCCGTACGACCTTGAGGGGTACGCGGGAGAAGGCGGCCACGCGCCGGGCGAAGTCCTCGTCGCGGTGCACGACCTCAAGGTGGTAGCCGCCGCGCCCCCCCGGACGGGTAACAGAGCCTGCCCCCTGGAAGGCGCCCCGCAGGTAGGCGGCGCGCTGGGTCGCCGAGCGCGACCGCCGGGCGAACCGGAGCTCGTCCGCCGCCTGTATCGCCCCGTTCCCTTCCGTACGGACGGCGTACCTGGTCCGCCCGAAGCGGTCGGGCTTCGTGGGCGAGAGCCGGGAGTCGAGCCCGAACTCCGAGCGCCACAGCCGCACGGCCGAGCGGGCGACGGCGGCGCTGGAGGTGCGTAACGTTACGCCGGTTCCATCCCACACTCCGGCCGCGTCCACGAGGCCGGCGAGCTCCGGGCGGGCCGCGCGGTCGGGTCGATCCGCGAGTCCGGCCGCCAGTTGGCGGCGCACCTCAGAGGCGAACGAGGGCAGCCTCGCACACCTCCCTCGCCAGGCGGCCCGGGTCGTGGCGGAGGCCGGCCTCATCGTCCCCGGAGAGCACGGCGGCCTCCCTCACCCCGAGGCCCATCTCGCGCAGGACCTCCCGGTCAACCTCGACCCGGGCCGCCTCCTCGGCCTCGTAGCGGGCCAGCACGCCTGAAGACAAAGCCCCGGAGTGGACGAGCACGTCGGTCACCACGGGCCCGAGATGACCGGAGATGGCCCTGACGTGGTCCGAGACGGCGAACCCGTCCGTCTCCCCCGGCTGCGTCATAACGTTCGCCACGTAGACGACGGGCCCCCCGAACCGGGACAGGGCCTCGCGCACACCGCCGCCGAGAAGCGCGGGGATGGTGCTCGTAAAGAGGCTGCCAGGGCCGAGCACCAGCACATCGGCGTCTTGTATGGCCTCGATCACCCCCGGTGGCGCGGGCACTCCTACGGGCTCGACGGAGACCCGCGAGACGACCTTGCCGACCCCGTGAACCTCCGACTCGCCACGGGTAACGGTGCCGTCCGCGTAACGGACCACGAGCGT
>JACDFX010000176.1 GCA_013815575.1 Rubrobacter sp. | reverse complement strand
GACCTAGATCCCGCCGGCACTTTCGGAAGGGACGTTCCGGTCTTCGTCGCGCCCGACCTCGACGCCGCGACCGTCTCCCACCCCGCCGTGCAGGCTAACCTGGAGGCGCTGCGCGCGGACGGCAGGCGCGTAGTCTTGGGTGATGGGGGAGGTTTGGCGGGGGTGGGGGAGGTGGTCGCGCTGGTGCTCGGTGGGTTGGGTGGTCCGATGGCCGGGTTGAGGGTGCTCGTCACGGCCGGAGGGACGCACGAGCCGCTGGACAGCGTGCGTTTTATCGGGAATCGGTCCTCCGGCAAGATGGGCCTTGCGCTGGCGCGGGTGGCGCTGAGGCTCGGGGCGGAGGTTACCGTCGTGGCGGCGAACGTGGCGTCGAGGGAGCCGGGGGTGGGGTGGGTCGACGTCGAGACCGTGGAGCAGTTGCGCGACGGGGTTCTGGAGCGGGCAGGAAGCGCCGACGCGCTCATCATGGCGGCGGCGGTTTCGGACTTCACGCCGGCGTCTGTGGCGCGGGAGAAGATTCGGCGCAGCGAGGGGGTGCGGAGCGTCGAATTGGAGCCGACGCCCGACGTTCTGAAGGCCGTTCGGGAGCAGAACCCCGACCTCTTTGTGGTAGGATTCGCGGCGACGCACGGGGACCCCGTCGCCGACGCCCGCGAGAAGCTCCAAAAAAAGGGCGTCGACATTGTGGTCGGCAACGACATCTCGCGTAAGGGCCTCGGTTTCGGTGCTGAGGAGAACGAGGTACACGTGGTGACGCGCGGGGGCGGGCGATTCGTGCCCCGGGCCTCCAAGACGGAGGTCGCGCGCGAGATCCTGAAGGATGTCCTGGCAGGTATAAAAGAGGAGAGATAGCGATGGCGGAGCGCACGGCCGGAACGACCACGCTGGGTGTGGCGGACGATCAGAGGCTCAAGACGTCGCACCTGTTCACCTCCGAGTCCGTCACCGAGGGTCACCCGGACAAGATAGCCGACCAGGTCTCCGACGCCATCCTCGACGCGGCCCTCGCCGACGATCCCGCGAGCCGTGTGGCGTGTGAGACGCTCGTCACGACGGGCCTCGTGGTCGTGGCCGGTGAGATCACGACGAGTACTTACGTGGACATCCCGACGGTGGTGCGGCAGAAGATAGCCGGTATCGGCTACACCCGCGCCAAGTTCGGCTTCGACGCGGAGACCTGCGGGGTCATAACGACCATAGACCCCCAATCCGCGGATATCGCGCAAGGGGTGGACCGGGCGCTCGAGACCCGGGACGACGAGCAGGCCCTCGACGAGATCGGCGCCGGTGACCAGGGCATGATGTTCGGCTACGCCTGCGAGGAGACCCCGGAGCTGATGCCGCTCCCGATCACCCTCGCCCACGCCCTGACCCGCCGCCTCTCCGAAGTCCGAAAGTCGGGGGCGCTCGACTACCTGCGCCCGGACGGCAAGAGCCAGGTAACGGTGCGCTACGAGGGAGATACTCCTGTCGGGGTGGAGAA
This sequence comes from Rubrobacter sp., assembly GCA_013815575.1. Classification (GTDB taxonomy): domain Bacteria; phylum Actinomycetota; class Rubrobacteria; order Rubrobacterales; family Rubrobacteraceae; genus Rubrobacter_D. The sequence goes on along the minus strand of JACDFX010000176.1, from coordinate 3,828 downwards.
GATCCTGATAAGCGCCCAGCACCGCGACGGTGTCGAGAACCACATCAAAGACGACCTGGTAGAGGCCGTGATCCGGCCCGTCATGCCGGAGCAGTTCTTCGACGAGGGGTCGGCCGAGATCCTGGTGAACCCGACCGGCCGCTTCGTTACGGGCGGTCCTCAGGGGGATACGGGCCTGACCGGGCGCAAGATTATAGTGGACACCTACGGCGGATCGGCCCCCCACGGCGGCGGCGCCTTCTCCGGCAAGGACGCCACGAAGGTCGACCGCTCCGCCTCCTACGCGGCCCGCTGGGTCGCCAAGAACCTCGTCTCCGCCGGGATCGCCGGGCGCTGCCTGGTCCAGGTCGCCTACGCCATCGGGGTCGCAAGGCCCGTGAGCGTGATGGTCGAGACCTTCGGCACGGCCAGGGTTGATCCCACCACCCTCGGCGCGCTGGTAATGGAGCACTTCGACCTCAGGCCCGGCGCGATCATCCGGGATCTGGACCTGCGCAAGCCCGTCTTCGGCCAGACGGCCGCTTACGGCCACTTCGGCCGCCGCGAGCCCGGCTTTACCTGGGAGGAGACGACCCGCGCCGACGTGCTCCGCCGCTCCGCCGGGTTGTAGTTGGTCCGCGCCACCGGCAGGAGAACCGACCGCGTCGTCCACGGGCAAGAGAGCATCAGGGTGGCCCTGCTCATCCCCACCCACGCGCTGCCGCCGCTGAGCTACGTGCTCCCCGACCGCCTGAGTAGCGGCGTCCGACCCGGAACCGTGGTCGTCGCACCCCTCTCCGGCCGTTCGCGGCTCGGTGTCGTCGTGGGCCCTGACCCCCAGCCCGGGCGGGCGTGGGAGGAGATCTCTTCCGTCCAGAACGGGTTATCCGTGCCGCCGGACCTCCTCGAAGCGTGCCTGCGCATCTCGGAGTCCTACGCGGTCCCCCTGCCGACCGTCTTGCGGGCGACCTTTCCTCCCGGCCTTGACGCCGGACGCTTTCTCGTAGTCCGTCCCGATACGGATTGGTCCTGGGAGGCGGGTTCCGTCGTCTCGCGCGCGGAGATAAAGAGGGCCCTCGGCCCGGACGGACTGCGGGCGGCGGAGGCCGGGGGCCAGGTCTCCCTCTCCCCGGCCGTACCGGAACGCAAGACGGTGGAGTGGTCGGTGGTCCGCGGGGGGGCCGAACCTGACCTCGGACGCGCCCCGCGACAGCGGGAGGTCCTCGAGGCCCTCAAGGATCGCGGCGGCGCGCTCCCGTCAGCCGCCCTCCTCTCCAGGACGGGGGCCGCCAGGAGCGTGTTACGCGAACTGGCGCGGCGGGGGGCTATCTCGCTAGTGCGCCGGCCCGAACCCGCGCCGCTTTTCGAGACCTCGGGTGGCGGTGAGGAGGAGGTCGAGCCTTTTCGCCGGGACGCCGGGCGGGCGGTGGGTCGCGGGGGGCCGTTCGTGTGGCGGTTGCCCACGGGGGAGCAGCCGGACGCGGTCGCGGCCGTGGCGCGGGCCGCCGTGGAGGAGGGGGAGCAGGCCCTGATCCTTGCACCCGAGAGAGAAGCGGTGGACCGTCTGGTCCGCCACCTCCACCGCGCGCTTCCTCCGGGGCACACCGTCGCCGCCTACCACGGCGGCCTCGGCAGGGACCGGGGTGCCGTCCACGCGGCGGTCCGGGACGGGCAGGTGAGCGTGGTCGTGGGCACCCGCGCGGCGGCGCTTCTGCCCCTGGCCCGTCCGGGGGCCTTCTGCGTCGTGGACGAGCCGGATGGGTCGCACCGCGCGGAGGCCGGTTACGAGGGGCTTCCCGTCCACACCAGGGACGTCGCGTTTGCCCGCGGAAGGGCAGAGGGTGCCGCCGTAGTATGCCTCTCGCCGGTGCCCTCCCTACGGCTCTTCGCCGCGGGGGGCCGGACGCGGGTGGGGGAGTTGCCCCCGCGTCCGCCAGCTGAATGGCCGTCCGTGCGCATCGTGGACATGCGGGGCTCTGGCTCCGTTCTAAGCTCCACGCTGCTCGACGCTTGCCGGCGCATCGCGGCCGGGGGGAGGCGCGTGGGCGTGATCGTTGACCGCCTTGGCTACGCGGCGGTGGTCACCTGCAACCGCTGCGGCGCCGTAAGGCGTTGTCCCGGGTGCGACGCTCCGCTCGCCTCCCACGACGGTTCGCGCCTCCTGGCCTGCTCCCGTTGCGGCCTCCGGGAGTCGGATGAGGGCCGGTGCGCCGAGTGCGGGTCCGACCGCCTGAGCCCGGCCGGGAGCGCGGTCGAAAGAGTGCGCGAAGGACTCGCGGAGGCATTGGGTGAGCCAGTAGGGTTGATCACGGCCGGCCGGCGCGAGCTCGACGACGCGTCGGTCGTAGCCGGGACGGCCCGGTGCGTCTTGCGCGAGGGGTGGGACGCGGTCGTGATACCGGACGTGGACTCCTCGCTGCGGGCCAGCGGCCTCGGGGCGACGGAGCGCTCTTTCCGCCTGATTTACCGCGCCGCGGAGGTAGCCTCTGACCTCCTGCTGGTCCAGACCCGCGCCCCCGGGCACCACGCGCTGCTGGCGGCGGCCCGCGGCGACTACGAGGCCCTCGTCGCCTCGGAGGTCCCCCTGCTGCGCGCCGCGGGCTACCCGCCCTTCGCCCATCTGGCGGTGGCGAGCCTGCACGGGCCCGAAGAAAAGGTCCTCTTTGCGGTAGAATCCCGCCTGCGTCCGGCCGTCGAAGCGGGGGTCGAGGTGTCGGACCCCGTGGGCGTCGCGCGAGCCGGTAGACCGCCCTTCTGGAGGGTCTTGATCCGCGCGCGGCGGCCTGATCCGGTCGCCCGGGCCGCGGCCCTCGTCGCCCGGATTGCGGCCGGGACCCACGGGCTGCGGGCGCGCGTTGAGGTTGACCCCGAGGAGGTATAAGGAGCGTGGCGTTGGACATAAAGACGTTCGGAGATCCCGTCCTGAAGACCCGCGCCGCCCCCGTGCGCGAGTTTGACGAGACCCTCCAGCGCCTGACGGAGGACATGCTGACCACCATGCGCGAGCTCGAGGGGGTCGGCCTCGCCGCCAACCAGGTCGGACGGCTCAGGCGCGTGCTGGTCGCGGCCATCGAGGAAGACGAGTACGCGGTCGTGAACCCGAAGATCGAGGACTCCTCAGAGGAGACCGAACTCTTCGCGGAGGGATGCCTCTCCATCCCCGGCATCCACGTCGAGGTCGAGCGGCCCGCGGCGGTTACGGTCTCCGGCCAGGACCTCTCCGGGAAGCCCATCCGGCTGGAGGCCGATGGCCTCCTCGCAAGGGTCTTGCAGCACGAGATAGACCACCTCAACGGCGTCCTCATCCTGGACCGGACGGACCGCGAGTCGCGCAAGGCCGCCCTGCGCGAGTGGCGCGAGCGCCTGCTCGCCCAGAACGCCTGACGGGCCCCTTGAAAGTAGCCTTCGCCGGAACCCCCGATTTCGCCGCAACCGTCCTGCGCGGCCTCGATGAGTCCCCCCACGAGGTGGGGCTCGTGATCTCCCAGCCCGACCCTCGTAGGGGCCGCGGGCGTAAGACGACCCCGACCCCCGTCTCCGCCCTCGCCCGCGAGCGGGAACTCCCCCTCCTGCAACCCGCCCGCATAGGCGACGCGGCTGGTGGAATCTCCGATAACGACGCCCTCGTAGTCGCCGCCTACGGTCAGGTCCTGCGCGCCGACACCCTCCGCGCCGCCCCGCAAGGCGCCTGGAACGTCCACGCCTCCCTCCTCCCCAAGTTTCGCGGCGCCGCCCCTGTAGAACGCGCCATCATGGAGGGCGAAGAGGAGACCGGCGTCTCCATCATGCAGATGGACGAGGGCCTCGACACCGGGCCCGTCGCCCTCCAACTCCCGTTCCCCATCGACT
>JACDFX010000175.1 GCA_013815575.1 Rubrobacter sp. | reverse complement strand
GTTCGGGCCCGGGGCGTTGATCGAGCAGGCGCGGATGGCCGAGGAGGCCGGGTTCGGGGCGCTCTGGATCAGCGACCACTACCACCCGTGGGTCGAGGCACAGGGCAACAGCCCGTTCGTGTGGAGCGTGATCGGGGGCCTCTCCCAGACCACGTCGCTGCCGGTTACGACGGCGGTTACCTGCCCGACGATGCGCATACACCCGGCGATCATCGCCCAGGCCGCCGCGACTTCCGCGGTGATGCTCGGGGGACGCTTTAACCTCGGCATCGGCTCCGGCGAGGCGCTGAACGAGCACATCTTCGGTGACGCCTGGCCCTCGGCCGACGTCAGGCTTGAGATGCTGGAGGAGTCCGTCGAGGTCATGCGACTGTTGTGGGAGGGCGGCACGAAGGACTACGAGGGCCGGCACTACGTCGTCGAGAACGCCCGCATCTACACCTTGCCTTACGAGCCTCCGCCCATCCTAGTTTCCGGGTTCGGGCCGAAGGCCGTGCGGCTCGCGGCGGAGATCGGGGACGGTTACGTGAACGTCGGCCCGGACGCGGAGCTTCTGGACCTGTTCCGCTCCTCTGGTGGCGGGCAGAAGCCCGCGCACAGCGCCTTCAAGGTCTGCTACGGGGACGACGAGACCGAGTGCGTCAGGACGGCGCACCGCATCTGGCCCAACGAGGGGCTACCCGGGGAACTGGCGCAGGTTCTGCCAACGCCGCGGCACTTCGAGCAGGCCAGCGAGCTCGTGACGGAGGAGATGATGGCAGAGGCTGTTCCCTGTGGTCCCGACCCGGAGAAGTATCGCACCATGCTCCGCCAGTTCGCCGAGGCCGGCTACGACGAGGTCTACGTACAGCAGATAGGCCCAAATCAGAAGGCCTTCTTCGACTTTTTCGGCAAGGAGATCCTGCCCGAGTTCACCTGAGAATCGCCCCATAGAGCTTCTCTCTTCGTGTGGAGATATAATTCGTCGGGACTTTAGCGGGGAGGTTGGTTTTGGGCAAAAAGGGTGGTGGTTTCGCAACGACGCTCGTGCTGGCGCTCGTCATCGTGGTGTTGAGCGTGGGGCTCGGCGTTGGGATCAGCCGCTTCGACTTCGCCGAACGGATGCCCCTGATAGGGCCACTGTTGCAGGAGAGGCCGTCCCAGACCACGACATCACCCGTCGTAGTCGAGGGCGTGCGGGGGCTGGACCGGCTCGCGACCGTGCGGGTGACGGAGTCGATCATCGTGACGCGCGAGAGCGCTAGCGACAACGCGCTGGACCGCCTGTTCTCCGGCGAGAAAGTTCTCCTGGTTGCGTCCGGTAACGTCGAGGCCGGGGTCGACCTCTCCGAGATCGACGAGAACGACGTACAGGTCCGGGACGACACCGTGACCATCCGCCTGCCCGAGCCCGAGGTCCTCTCCGCCAACCTCGACGAAGAGAAGACCCGCGTCTACGACCGCGACTACAGCCTCCTGAACCTGCGCCCCAACGACGACCTCGTCGAAGAGGCCCGCGCCACGGCTGAGGAGAGGCTCGAGGCCGCCGCCCGCGAGAACGACATCCTCGACACCGCCGAGACGAACGCGGAAGAGTCTATCCGTACCCTCGTCAAGGCCCTGGGCTTCAAGGAAGTGCAGTTCGAGTAAGTTTAGGATAGGAACACCGAGCGGGGACCGGAAAATTCTTCCGGTCCCCGCTCGTAGGTGATTCGTTAGCCAGCCCCGAGGCTTAGGTCAGGCCGGTGTGGGGGCGCGGTCGCCGCGCAGGGCGGCGCTCGCGTCGGAGATCGCCTTTAGTTTGCCGAAGGCGACTTCCCGAGGCAGGTGGTTGAGGCCGCAGGAGGTGGTGAGTAGCGTCTGCTCGGGCTGGAGCCAGCGTTCTGCCTGGACGCGCTCGACTATCTCATCCGGGGTCTCTACCTGTTTGTTCTGGACGTCGGCGGCGCCGAAGGCTAGTTGCTTGTCGCCGAGGAGGCTCTCGAAGGCCCCGACGAAGTCGTACTCGACCATCAAGGCGTCGCAGTTTATGTTGGAGATCAGGTCGGCCGGGTACGCCTCGAAGTCGAAGTAGCGGTGCCCGATCTGGTCCCCCGCGTCGTACTCGTCGCTTACCGAGTAGTTGCCCTGGCAGATGTGGACCCACTTGTACATCCGGTCCACGCCCTCGAAGGCCGCGTTTATGGCCTCGACGGCCGCCCCGACCTCGTCGCGCCCGACGGCGGCGAAGAGGGGCTCGTCGATCTGGACGTGCCGGCAACCGGCCTCCTGCAAGTCCAGCAGGTTCCGGTTGATGACCTCCCCGAGATCTTGCATGATTCGTCCCATGTCCCCGTAGTGTTCGTCGTGGGCAACCTTGGCGAGCATGTGCGGGCCGGTCATGGTGACCTTGACCTCGCGCCTCGCGAACCGGGAGACCATCCTGTACTCGTCCACGAGGCCGAGGTCGCCGTACCCGATCTTGCCGTTGAGGACCGCCCCCGGGTGGGTGACGTTCTCGTCCTTCGGCGTGATCGGCTTCGGACGGGTCTCGTTGGAGAACCCCGGTATCTTCGCCCAGAAGTGGTTGAGCATGGCGTTGGGCGGGGCGTGGCGGTTGTTGGTCCGCCGGTGCATCTCGCCGCCGGTGACGACGTCTATGCCCGCCGCCTCCTGGTCCACGATCGCCGCCTGGCTCGACCGGAACTGCGCGTCGGCCATGTCCTCCGGGGTGAGCGTCCCGGCCTCGACTTGCTTCTCAAGCGCCTCGTACCACCGCGGCACGCTGTGGGCGCCGACCACCGTGGTCGTGTACTTCTCCAGGTGCATCTCGTCTTCTCCTCTTTCTCTGTGGACAGAAGTGTCCGCGAGGGCAATTTCCTTTCCCTCTTGTTGCCTTACCCGGGTCCGGATACGCTAAACCGCGAGATCAGGGCCGGATGGTTGGCCGGAGAGCCAGCCTCTTTAGTTCTTTTAGACCTTCACTCCTGCGTTCAGGGCGGCGACCAACGCATCCGGCGCGTAGAGGCGCAGGTAGGCTTTGAGGAAGTCCTCGGGGTCCCGCGTGGTGAGGGCGCCAGCTCCTACCAGACGTCCGGCCTCGTGCAGCACAGCGTCCTCGAAGCTGGTGAAGCCGAGGCCGAGCGCGCCTTCCAGCACCGCCCGGTTGACCGGCGCCACCTCAAAGAGCCGCAGCAGATCCCGCATCATCTCCTCCGCCGCGTTGGCACCCACGTTACGGGAGGCTATGTAGTGAACGGTGGTGACCGTCGTCGCCCCCAGATGCCCGACCAGGTCCCCCGACTCGACCCTGTCGAAGAGTGCAACGGCAGCCTCGGCCCACGGGTCCCGATCTAGCAGCGCGTCTAGAACGACGTTCGTGTCGAACAGAACGTTCACCCGTACTTGCGTTCCAGGTGCCGTAGGTACTCCTCCTCACCGTCCCCGGGCACGCCGCCCTCGGGACGGATCGAACCCCGCAACCGACGCGTGATCTCACCGTGCCGCTGATCCTCTGGCCGCGCCGCCTCGATACTTTCGAAAAAGCCCGCCACCATCCTGGATACGGAGGTGCCCCGCTCCCGGGCAATCCGCTTGGCCCGGACGATTAACTCCGCCTCCAACCGCAGCGTGAGCTTTTCCAGCTTCATCCTACCTCTTATCCTATGACGTATATCTTCGACGAAACTGTACGTCTAAAATAAGGTTGTTACAAGGATGGTGACAGGCGGGCGGCGGTCGCTCTTATCTCGCCGCCTTGCTCCTCGCCTGCGGGACCGCCGTCTCACCCTCGCCGTTCGGGCTGTCTGGCTCGTAGGCGAGGTTCGGGGAGAGCCACTTCTCGGCCTCCTGAAGCGTCCAGCCCTTGCGGTCGGCGTAGTCCTGGGCCTGGTCGCGGCCGATCTCGGCGACCCCGAAGTACGTGGATTCCGGGTGGGAGAAGTAGTAGCCGCTGACCGCCGCCCCCGGCGTCATGGCGCAGCTCTCGGTGAGGGAGATGCCGGCGTTCTCCTCGGCATCGAGGAGCTCCCAGATGGTGCGCTTCTCGGTGTGCTCGGGGCAGGCCGGGTAGCCGGGCGCCGGGCGGATGCCCCGGTACTCCTCCCGGATTATGGCGTCGGTATCGAGGCCTTCGTCGGTCGTGTAGCACCAGAACTCCGTGCGCACGCGCCTGTGGAGCAACTCCGCGAACGCCTCGGCGAGCCGGTCGGCCAGGGCCTTTACCAGGATAGCGTTGTAGACGTCGTTGTCGTCCTCGAAGCGCCGCGCCGCCTCGTCGGCCCCGATGCCGGCCGTCACCGCGAAGAGCCCGACGTGGTCTTCGAGGCCCGTGCTCTTGGGTGCTACGAAGTCCGCCAGCGAGCGGTTCGGGCGGCCGGGTGGCTTCTGCTTCTGCTGCCGGAGCTGCTCGAGCGTGGTCAGCACCTCGCCGCGCGATTCGTCCGTGTAGACTTCCAGCGAGTCATTTTCGAGGGCGTTTGCCGGGAAGAGGCCGAAGACGGCGCGGGCGGTGAGCCACTTCTCTTCGATGATGCGGTCGAGGAGTTCCTGGGCGTCGGCGAAGAGCTTTCTGGCCTCCTCGCCCTTCTCGGGGTCGTCGAGGATGCGGGGGTAGCTCCCCTTTAGTTGCCAGGAGTGGAAGAAGGGGGTCCAGTCTATGTAGCCCCGGATCTCCTCCAGCGGATAATCCTCGAACGTCCGCACGCCGAGAACGTTCGGCTTCGGCGGCTCGTAGCCGGACCAGTCGAGCTTCGTCTTGTTCGCCCGCGCCCTCTCGAGCGTCGCGAGCTTCGTCTTCGAGCGGCGCCCGGCGTGCTTGCGGCGCACCTCCTCGTACTCGGCGGCGATCCCGGCGGCGTAGTCTTCCTTGCGGCCCTCGCTCACGAGGTTCTGGACGACGCCGACGGCGCGGGAGGCGTCCTTCACGTGTATGACGGGCTGCTCGTAGCCCGGGGCTATCTTGACCGCCGTGTGCGTCTGGGAGGTCGTAGCACCCCCGATCAGGAGCGGCAGGTCGAAGCCCTCACGCTGCATCTCGCCCGCGACGTGGACCATCTCGTCGAGGCTCGGCGTGATGAGCCCCGAGAGACCGATGATGTCCGCGCCCTTCTCCTTCGCGGTCTGAAGTATCTTCGCCGCCGGCACCATCACCCCGAGGTCCACCACCTCGAAGTTGTTGCACTGCAAGACGACGCCGACGATGTTCTTGCCGATGTCGTGTACGTCGCCCTTTACGGTCGCCATCACGACCGTGCCGTTTGGCTTGCGGGCTCCACCTTTCTCTTCTTCTATAAACGGGATCAGGTACGCCACCGACTTCTTCATCACCCTGGCGCTCTTGACGACCTGCGGCAGAAACATCTTCCCCGCCCCG
>JACDFX010000174.1 GCA_013815575.1 Rubrobacter sp. | reverse complement strand
GGCGCGTGCGCGGGTGACCCGAAGGGTACAAAAACAGAGTATTCGCGGCCTCGGGGCCGCGCGATGGGTGAGAGATTGACTTTTGACGAGGGTAGATCGGAGAGAATGTTCCTAAGGGTTGGCCGGATGGTCCTCTTACTGGTCCTCCTCTGCGCGCTCGTCTCCTGCCTGCCGACCGCCGAGGGCAAGCCGCCGCCCGAGCAGAAAGACGAGGAGCCCGAGCGGCCGAACGTGATCCTGATCCTCACGGACGACCTGGCGGCCGAGGACCTCTCCCCGGAGATGCTCGAGCAGATGCCCAACCTCAGGGAAGAGGTGATCGAGAAGGGCACGACCTTCGAGAACTCGTTCGTGACCAACTCCCTCTGCTGCCCGAGCCGGGCGACGACCCTGCGCGGCCAGTACGCGCACAACCACCAGGTCTTGAGCAACGAGCCGCCGCGCGGCGGCTTCCAGAAGTTCCGCTTTTTGGGCCACGAGAACTCCACGATGGCGACCTGGCTGCAGGAGGACGGCTACCGGACGAGTTTCTTCGGGAAGTACTTGAACGGTTACGCCGAGACGCACGTGCCCCCCGGCTGGGACGAGTGGTACGGGATCTCGGGCAACTTCCTGAGCAGCACCCTTAACGAGAACGGCCACATGGTCAACTACGACCCTAACCAGTACCACACCGACGACGTCCTCTCCGACAAGGCCTCCGACTACGTCGAGCGGACCTCCGGGGCCGACCCGCCCTTCTTCACCACCGACCGCCCCTTCCTGATGTGGATAGGCACGAAGGCCCCCCACCAGCCGGCCACCCCGGCCCCCCGACACAAAGACGCCCTGGAAGATGTGGAGCTTCCCCGCAGCCCCTCCTTCGACGAGGAGGACGTCAGGGACAAGCCCCGGTGGGTGCAGGACAATCAGCCTCTGGGCTCGGATCAGATCGCCTACATGGAGGAGCTCCACCGCAAGCGCCTCCAGTCCATGCTGGCCGTAGACGACATGATAGGCGACCTCGTGGACTCGCTGCGCCAGAGCGGCGAGCTGGACAACACCTACATCTTCTTTACCTCGGACAACGGCTTCCACCTCGGCCAGCACCGCCTGGGCTCGGGCAAGTGGACGGCCTACGAGGAGGACATAAGGGTGCCCCTGATGGTGCGCGGACCCGGCGTGCCGGAGGGGAAGAAGCTTCCCCACATGGCGCTTAACAACGACCTGGCGCCCACCTTCGCGGACCTTGCCGGGGTGGACCCTCCGGACTTCGTGGACGGCCGCTCGCTGGCCCCCCTGCTGGACGACACCCCCACCCCCGAGGAAGACTGGCGACAGAGGTTCCTGATCGAGGCGGTGGCCGAGAGGGACAGCGTCCCCCATCCCCCCTTCGTGAACGAGAGCCAGGTGGCGCCGCTGCTCACCGGCGACCCGTTGCCCAGGGACTGGCGCAAGACCTCCTCCGGCAGCGCCGACTCGAGCGAGGAGTGGGGGCGCCCCTGGTTCAAGGCCCTCAGGACCAAAGAGCACCTCTTCGTCGAGTACAAGACCGGCGAGCACGAACTCTACGACCTAAAGGAAGACCCCTACCAGCTGGACAACTTCTACGACAGGGCGCCAGAAGACCTCCTCCGACGCCTGAACTCGCAACTCGACTCGCTGCGCCAGTGCGAGCGCGACGACTGCCGCGCCGCCGAAGCGGAGTAGAGGGCGGCCTAGTTCTTCGGGATGAGCCTGTAGAGGATGTCCTTCTCGACCTCGACCACTTTGAAGCCGAAGGCCTCGTAGCGTGCGGGTTCTGGGATGTACGAGCTGGTCAGGAGGTAGACGGGGCCTTTTTTGGCGGCGATCCTGGCCGACGTCACCCCGCTGAAGTCGTTGGTGCCGTAGCGGCGATTCGTCGTGGCGAGGTCTATGTCGGCGGGCCAGACGATGTCGGCGTACTCTACCTTTGTGTTGTGTAAATAGGGGTCAACGAGGGTCAGGTCCTGGCGGCGCCTCTCGACGAGGGCCAGATACCACATGCTGCTGCGGTGGTGCAAAATCGTCGCGTTCGGGGCGGTCTTCTCCGCCACCGCGTCTACCTGCTCTCTCCCCAGGTTCGCCCCGCTCATGTCGTTGGCCGCGGAGGTCTCCCGCACCCCGATAAGCGGGATGACGAGCAGCGCTACGCAGAGAAGGCCGAGCGCCACCCGCCGCGTCGTTCGCGAGAAGCGCGAGGTCAGATGCTCCACCTCGGTCAGCAGCGCGCCGAGGCCGACGGCCGTCCAGAGGCAGAGGACCAGGTAGGTCGGGATAAAGTACAGGTTGACGTCGGGGATGGCGTTCTCGATGGAGTAGAACGCCCACCCGAGGTAGAGGAACCCGAGGAGCAGGCCGACGGGCCGGTCGCGCGCGACCATCAGCGCGGCACCCGTGAGGGCGACCATGATGAGGATGGGGTTGAGGTTGTCTGTCAGGTGGCCCCAGTAGAAGAGCAGCCTCTCTGGCAGCTTCGCCGGCCCGTAGGCGAAGAAGGAGCCCGTCAGGTTCCCGCCGCTGACCACGTACCAGAAGCGCTCGAAGTTCGACGGGTTGTTCGCGTCCATCGGAGCGTCCATCCACGACCGGATGGGCAGATACAAATAAGGCGTAAGCCCCAGGAAGAAGAGCCCGGCGCTTTTGAGCATCAGGCGCCACTCCAGCAGCCTGCGCCAGTTCACGAGGCCGACGAAGAGGAGGCTCGCGGGGAGGAGGAGGCCGCTGGTGAGGTGGTGGGTGAGGCAGAGACCGCAGAGAAAGGCGGCGAGGAGCAGGTAGCGGTCCCGCTCGCGGTCGCGCCAGAGGAGCAGGGAGACGAGGGTCAGCGAGATCAGTAACGCGTTCATCGTGTAGACCTCGGCGATGACGGACTGAGACCAGATCGCCCCCCCGAGCCCGAACGCCACCGCCGCCACCGCCGCCGCCACGACACGTCGGCTCAACAGATACCCGGCCCCGAAGACCACCCCGACCGCCAAAGCGCCGTAGGCCGCGCTCGCCAGGTTGACCCTGTAGGCGACGTCACCCACGGGCAGGTACGTGAACAGGTGCGTGAGCGAAAGGTACGTCGGGTAGCCGGTGGGGTGGGTAATACCGAGCACGGCGACCTGCATCTGGAGCATGACGGCGTCGAGCATGCCAGGGTCATCGTAGTAGAGGACCGTTGGCGCGAGCGTCCTCAGATAGAGCACGAAGACGAAGAGGCCCGCCGCCGAGCCGGCCAGGGCCGGGCCCAACCTGCCGAGACGGCCCTTCCCGCTCGGAAGGGTGCCAGAGGGGGCGAGGGTCCTGCCGCCTGGGTCTCGATCTGTAGCCAAGTCTCGGTGTGTCCTCTGTTGCGTTTCGGGCCGGGACATTGTACTTCAGCCGGCCGTGGGTTATTAATAGACGTTAATGTAGGTTAATATACCTGCCGTCGGGTAAAGCCCGGCTGGTAGGCCTGCCCGGCCCGGCGCACCGGACCGCCGAAGAGGTTGAACAGAGCGTTTACCGGTATTTAAGAACCGTTTAACCGTTTATCCTCTACAATCGGCGGCTGGCGTGTGTGGCGCGGGCCGAAGCGCGAAAAAGCGGTGGATGATCCGCGAAGAGATGCCCGGAAGAAGGGAGCACTGAAAATGAAGGTACTCGTTCTAGGCGGCGACGGCTTCTGCGGCTGGCCCACCTCGCTGCACCTCTCGGCGCAAGGATACGAGGTGGCCATAGTCGACAACCTCTCCCGGCGCAAGATAGACGTCGAGTTGGAATGCGAGTCCCTCACCCCGATCCGTCCTATGGGCCAGCGCCTTGGCGTCTGGGAGGAGCTAACCGGCAACCGGATAGACTTCCACAACATCAACGTCGCCGAGAACTACCGCCAGCTTCTGGACCTGCTCCTCGAGTGGCAGCCCGACGCGGTCATCCACTTCGCCGAGCAACGGGCTGCGCCCTACTCGATGAAGTCCAGCTACCATAAGCGCTACACCGTGGACAACAACCTCAACGCGACCAACAACCTGCTGGCGGCGATCACCGAGAGCGGGCTCGACACCCACGTGGTGCATCTGGGGACCATGGGCGTCTACGGTTACGGCACGGCCGGGATGCAGATCCCCGAGGGGTATCTGACGGTCAAAGTTGAGACCGAAGCGGGCGAGCTTGTAGAGCAGGAGATCCTCTACCCGTCGAACCCGGGCAGCATCTACCACATGACCAAGACCCAGGATCAGCTCATGTTCGCCTACTACAACAAGAACGACCTGACGCGCGTCACCGATCTGCACCAGGGCATCGTGTGGGGAACCCAGACCGCGGAGACTAGGCTGGACGAGCGCCTCATAAACCGCTTCGACTACGACGGCGACTACGGCACCGTCCTCAACCGCTTCCTGATGCAGGCCGCCGTAGGCTACCCGCTCACCGTCCACGGCACGGGCGGCCAGACCCGCGCTTTCATCCACATCCAGGACACCGTGCGCTGCATACAGCTCGCCCTGGAGAACCCGCCCGAGAGGGGCGACCGCGTCAACGTCTACAACCAGATGACCGAGACTCACCGTTTGCGCGACCTTGCCAGGCTGGTCTCCGAGCGCACGGGCGCTGAGATAGACTACGTGCAGAACCCGCGCAACGAGGCCGCCGAGAATGAATTGCACGTCCGCAACGATCGCTTCCTGGACCTGGGCCTGCAGCCGACAACCCTGAGCGAAGGGCTGCTAGGAGAGGTCACCGAGATAGCCCGTAAGTACGCCCACCGCTGCGACACCTCGAAGATTCCCGCCACCTCGCTGTGGAGGCCGCAGGAGCCGAGCAAGATCTGATGCTGAACGCCGCAAACGTGAGCGTCGCGGGCATCGTCATAGCGCTGCTCTTCGTGGCGTACGGCGTCTTCAAGTTCCGCGGCGGGGGGAGCAGGCTCGACCTGCTCCTCTCGCTCGTCATCGCCCTGGGCATAGCACTCGTCTCCGTCGTGCCCCAGATCTTCGAGCCCATCAGCCGCTTGCTCGGCCTGGAGAACCGCGCCTTCGCCCTCTTGGGCCTCGCGAACCTCCTGCTCTTCGCCCTGTTCCTGAACCTGCTCGGGCGGGTCAGGACCGCGGGCCGCAAGAGCGGCGAGATCGTCACGGGTCTCGCCGTCAAGGAGTACTCCGAGAAACACCTCTCTCCAGAAGAGAGGCTCGAAGGTCATCCCGGCGAGATCCTCATAATCGTCCCCGCCTACGACGAGGAGGGCGGCATCCGGGAGGTGCTGCGCCGTATACCCGAAGAGGTGCTTGGCCACGAGGTCAAGACGGTCGTCGTGGACGACGGCTCAAAGGACGCGACGGCGGACATCGCCAGGGAAGAGGGCGTTCCCGTCGTAACCCACGTCGTCAACCGCGGCCAGGGCGACGCTTTGC
>JACDFX010000010.1 GCA_013815575.1 Rubrobacter sp. | reverse complement strand
CGAAGCCGGGTGCGCGTTGGATCAGCGCCGGGACGCCAGCGTCCTTCAGCACGCCGTCCATCAGCAGCGCGGACGTTTCGTTCGGAGCCACGGCCACTTTCATCCATCTCTCCACCATGCACGTATGTTAACCTAGTCTATTCACCGAAGCTCGTAGAAAGACGCCCTCTCCGAAGTTCGCACCGAGGGGGTTCTAGGAAGTTTCGAAAGCTCCCCTAGCGGACACTCTCCGTTCCGCTCGTTGGAGGACTCTAATGCCCATTTAATGCTGCTGTAACGTGGACCCGGGACACTCGTAGCGTGGAGGGTAGAGAGCAGCCGGACGAGCATCAACGCCCCAAGGACGGTCGGGACCGTCATGTGAGCAAGCTGGCCGAAGGCGCGCTGGAACAGCACGGTTTACAGGGCGCTCGTGTTGCTTACCTCGAGAGTAAGGGGAGGGGTAAGCTACTCTTCCGAGTAGATGCCCCAGCCTCAAGGAGACACCCGCTCCACAAGCTGCTCTTTCGCGCGGACGCCTCAACCCCTGAGCGCTTCCTCCTCCGACTACACGAAAGGCATACCATCAGCGAGGCCAGTCTTCGTTCAGAGATGCTGTGGCTGCGAGATCTGCGACGAGAGTCTGACCTTCTCGTGCCAGAACCGATACCCGACGCCAACGGCTCGTTCGTGAGCCGCGTGAGAGCCGAAGGCTCGCCGGAGCCTCGGCTCTGCGTGCTCACGCGTTGGGTTCCGGGGATAAACAAAACACCCCACCTGGTCTCCGAAGACCTGTTCTCGGCGGGCTCTCAAATAGCCCAGCTGCATCGACATTCTGAGCGTTATGCCGTCCCCGAAGGGTTTGTACGCCCCTACCCGTACGATTGGGAGAGGGTGTTCGGTGAAGAGTCGCCATTATGGAATAAGAGTGAAGACGCCTACTCCCAAGGCCAGCTGGAGGTGTTCCGTGTCGCGGCGGAGCGAACCTGTCATGCTCTGCGAGAACTGGGGGAAGAAAGAGACGTCTTCGGCCTCATCCACTCCGACCCTACCCCGAACAACTTCGTCTTCCAGGACGAGGAGGCCCGCGTCATCGACTTCGCCAGTTGCGGCTGGGGTCACTACCTCTACGACGTGGCGGTGGCGCTCTCGGCGCTGGAGGCTCATGGGGAGCACCGCGCGGGGCTGCGGGCAGCGTTCCTGGAGGGCTACCGGCGCGAACGCCCCATCCCCGAAGGCCACCTGGGGCACCTCGGGGCGTTCAGGACGATGCGGCTAGCGCGGAGGGTCGCCACGGTCCTCGACCGAGGGGATCCCGCGCGGCAACAGTGGGGACCCGCACGGTTCTCGAAAGTGGTGGAGAGGATCGAGAAATACGTGGCGAGCGATGGAGGGGTAGAGCGGATGGATCTCGGCCCTCCGTAGCGACACGAAGCATCACGCAACTACGCCGATCACTGGAAGCCCGGGCTGCCCCGGTTGTAGTCCGGCGCTGAACACGTTCTCTATTCACCCACCTTCGCGTAGACGCCTTCTCGGATACCCATATCCACGATTCTGGATACAGAGGCGACCGGGCGTCTCGAAAATAGCTTCGGTGAACCACTTCTCGAAACCCAACCGGGCCGGACTCGCCCGGTTGGGTTTCCGACTCCTCATGCCGGCTGACCACGTAGTAACGGACGAGGTACAGAAAGCTGTAAGCCCTTCGTAGATCCTCAAAAATCCTGGTCGAAAAGAGGCGCGAATTCCTCGGACAGCTCAGCCCTGATCTTGTCTAGATCGGTTTCGGCAAGCTCTCCGGGATTGCCCTCCGGGTCATCTCCTACCCCGTAGAAGGCCTCCCTTACTATCCTCATAACCCCTATAGCGTGAGCCGCGGCATCTTCCGCGATTACGCCAGCACCCTCTTTTTCGGCGACTATCTCGGTAAAGTCCTCCCACGAAGCCTCCTCTGGAGGACCGTAATCGAGCTCATCCGCCATCTCCGCCGGGAGTCGGGAACCTAGATCTCTAGCCGCCTCGGGGCTCATAAACTCGCTTATTGCCGAGAGGGTGGCCATCATCGTACGCTCGGCCTTCTCAGAGGAGTTGAACCGGAGGCGCATCTCCACCTTATCGATGAGCTCGTTGTACTGCACGCTCTACTCCTTCTTTTCTACAGCCCTTTACCCGTTTCTTATTAGAACGCATCTTCTGGAAAGCCAGGAGGTCCAGCCCAGGTCATGGGTAAAGCGCCGGCCAGCGGATACCGGTCCACGCACGCCTAACCCGGCTTGCGGAGCGTCACGAGGTGGAAGAAGGCGCCGGGTGCGACCTTCCTGTAGTCCTCGATCCGCAGGGAGGGCGCGCCGGCCCGGATCTCCGAGAGGCGGTGGTCGAAGCGCATGGCGAAGTGTCCGAGGGCCCAGCTGACGGCGCGGGCCGCTGCCGGGCGGGACCGCCCCTCGGGCCAGAACCTGTCCGCGATGACGAGCCGGCCCCCGGGTGCCGTGACCCGCTCGGCCTCGGCGAGCACCCGCGCCCCGTCCTCGACGACGGTGAGGATGAGGGGCAGATACACCGCCTCGAAGACTTCGTCCGGGAAGTCGAGCGTCCGCGCGTCCATAACCTGGAGGTCCAGATCCCGCATCCCGAGATCCACGCGCCGGCGGTGGGCCCTTCGGAGCATGCCGGCGCTAAGGTCCACCCCGGCGCCCCGCACCCACGCGGGCAGATGCTCAAGCTCCATGCCGGTCCCCACCCCGACTATCAGGAGCCGCTCATCCTCGCGCAGATCGAGGGCTTCGGCGGCTTGCCTGCGGACCTCCCGGGACCAGAAGCCCAGCGTGGCATCGTAGAGGCCGCCGATCCGCTCGTAGATCCTTATGTTGGAGAACAGGCGCACGGGCCGGAGTTTAGTCGTATCTGACGCGGCCGGCACGCTTTTCGGATCTTCTAGCCGACTTGTACGGGAACCCGTTGGACGACGTTGATTCCGTATCCGCCCTGGTTCCAGGCTTCTTTACCATCGACCGGTTGTGTCTTTCCGGATGCGTCCGTTGCCCGGGCGCACAACTCATACTCGCCGGGTCGGGCGTCCCACTCACTGCCCCACGACGTCCAGCCGTAGGGCCCGACCGCGTCTCCGAGGTCCGCGTCGTACCAGGTCCCGCCACCATCCGCGCTGAACTCGACCCGCTCGACGGGGCCGAAACCGGACCAGGCGCGGCCTTCTATGGTTATCCTTCCGGCCTCTACGTGCCGCCTGCGCGAGAGAAAGTCCGGGATACCGGGCGGGACCATGAGGGCGTGCGGGTATTTCCGGGTTACGGGTGTGCCGGGGTCGTCCGCGGACTGGCGGTAGTTATACGTGAGCACTTGCTGGACGCCCTCGAAGGGTTCTTCTATCGCCCTGATCTCCTTGAGCCACTTGACCGACGCCATACCGTACCAGTCCGGCACGACGAGCCGGAGAGGAGAGCCGTGCTGCGGGGGGAGCGGCACCCCGTTCATCTCGTAGGCGAGGAAAACCTCGTCGCGTAGGGCACTCTCTACCGTCAGGCTCCGCTCGTAGTCGTGGAAGACCCCCTGATCCAGGCCCCGGTCGTGGCCGGTGAAGAGTATCTCGACGGCATCATCCAGCAGGCCGGCATCCTCGAGGATCGGACGCAGGGAGGTGCCCGTCCACTCGGCGCATCCGACTGCCTCGTCGTACCACGGGGCGGAGATGGGGCGCGGAGAGAGGTGCGCCCGCCCGTTGCCGCCGCACTCCATCATCACGGGCATGGTGACCTTTGGGCGCGCCCTTATGTCTTCGAGGGTCAGCTTGAGCGGGTTGCGGACCCGGCCCGTCACCGGAAGCTCGTAAGTAGCAGGGTCGACCCGCGGGATGTCGAAGTGGATCAGGAGGTAGTGCATCCCGATTGGCGTAACCGGATAGCGCAACCCTTCGAGTTGCATACCGGGGTTACGGAGGGCGAGCCCCACCTCTTCCCGGGAGAACTCCGGGGTCGTGCTGATCGGGACCATATCGTTTGTCCTCCTTTGACCAATGGCCTCTAATTATCTCACAGGACCGCCCTACGGGAAGGCGGCGCGAAGGTTACGGGACGGGTTGCAGTAAACCGGGCCCCGGAGCCGTCCGAAGTCCTCTCGTCTCTCTCTGATCCCGCACCACGATTCGCCTGCGGATAGAAGGAAAAGCGGAGAGGGAGGGATTCGAACCCTCGAGACGGCTTAACACCGCCTACGCGATTTCCAATCGCGCTCCTTCGGCCAACTCGGACACCTCTCCAAAAGGAACGGCCCAGAGTGTACCAAAAGACCCGACGGGGTTGGGGGTTATGGAGCCTCGTTGACGGACGCCCCGCCCCGCCGCAGGCGCGCGATGAGCAACGCCACTATCGTCAGCAGCATCAGGCCGTGGTTGACGAGTAAGAACTGCCGGCCGTAGTAGGCGCTGTTGTAGTAGGAGACGGGGCTGGCCCAGGTCCAGTCCGAGAGGGGCCAGAACAGCGGGCGCACGTCGTCCACGTGGGTCAGGAAGTCCGCGAGGGTGTGCCCGAACCAACCGATGAGGAACCATAGCAGTATCTTTCGGCGGTCCCGATGACCGAGCTTGAGCAGCCGGTACAGGACGAGCAGCGCCACGACCGGCACGGCGGAGTGAAGGATGCTGCCCGTCCCGCCGAAGGGGCCGCTGAAGTAGATGGCTTGCAGCAACTCCTCCGTGTCCATCGAGGACCACCCGTCTCTGAGGTAAGCCGGGCCGATGTAGTAGGCGGCACCGGCAATGGAGGGCAGGTCCGGGAAGGAGGCGCCGACGGCGCCCGCGATACCGGCGGCGCGTCCGGCCTTTACGCCGTGCTTGGCAAGCGCCCAGGTGAAGAAGCCGTGGGAGTAGGTCTCCACGCTACCGGGTTTCGTGCGTCCCGCGTGTGGCGAGAGGCCGAATGACGGTCTTCGAGGCGTGGGCGGCCCGTTCGCGCTCGTCGCCGTCGTGGCCATCAGAGAGCCCCGCGGCGGCCCGGACGAGGGCCGGGTAGTCCCCGTTGCCGGACTCGATGCGGTCGGCGACGCCCCGGAGCGCGGCGGCCTCTTCGCGGTTTGGGCCGGTGGAGGACGAGGTCTCGGCGGAGCGCAGAGAGCGGACGAGGGTGCGGTCCTCGTCGCCGGTCGCGTCGGCCTCAAGCGCGGCGGCCAGGGTCGCGGTGAGCGCCGGGTCGTCCGCGGGGGCCGCCCCATCCGAGGCCGTCGCGGCGGCCGGATCCTCCAGCTTCAAGTTCTTCATCAGGAGGGCGGCTGCGATAGCTGCGGCGGTGGTGAACAGGATCAGGACGAAGCCGGCGTGGATCGCCCCGGAGAGCGCCCCGCGGGCGGTAGAGAGGACGCCGTTCAGGACCTGCTCGCCGCCGGGGGAGGCCGAAGCGGCGCGGAGGAGGGCCTCGCGGGCCTCGTCGCTCACGAGCGCCTGCGGGTTCTCCAGCGAGGAGACGAGCCTGTCCGGGGCCTGCGGCGGGGCGTCGGCCCGCAGGTCCCTGGCATAGCCCGAGGTTACCAGAGAGCCGACGACCGCCGTCCCGACCGTCGAGCCGATGGACCGGAGAAACTGCATGGACGAAGTCGCGACGCCGAGCAGCCGGCGGTCCACCGTGCTCTGCACGGCGAGGGTCGCCGTCGGCATGATGAGGCCGAGGCCGAGCCCGGTGACCGTTAAAAAGAGGGCCACGGTGGCCGTGGAAGAGCTCGTACCAAGCGTCGTCAGGAGGTAGACGCCAAAGGTCATCACGACCGTGCCGAAGAGGGTAAACGGCTTGACGCGGCGGACGCGGGCGATGATCTGGCCTCCCAGGATTCCGACGGCGGTCATGGCGAAGACCAACGGCGTGAGGACCGTCCCCGAGTTCGTCGCCGACTCCCCGAGGACGCCCTGCACGTAGAGCGGGGTGTACAGGATTATGCCGAACATCCCGATCCCGACGAAGAACATCAGCAGCGCCGCCGAGGTGAAGGTCCGGCTCTTGAACAGGGAGAGGGGTATGATCGGCTCCTCTGCCCTCAATTCCATCGGTACGAAGACCAGAAGCAGGACCGCAGAGACGACAAAGCCGGCGACGACGCGGGTCGCCCCCCACTCGTAGCCCTCACCGACCCAGGAGAGGGCGAGCAGGAGGGCGACGACCGAGAGGGTTATCGTGGCGGCGCCGGGGTAGTCGATCTTGACCCTGCCCGTCCGCGCGGCGCTCTGGCGCAGGACGAGCGGGAGGGCGACGAGCGAGACCAGGCCGAGCGGCAGGTTGATGTAGAAGACCCATCGCCAGTCGAGGTTGTCCGTGATCCAACCGCCCAAAGTAGGGCCGATGACGCTGGAGAGCGCGAAGACGGCGAAGAAGAGGCCCTGGTACTTGGCCCTGCGGGCCGGGTCGGGGAAGATGTCGGCGACGCTCGTGAAGATGTTGGCGAAGATCATGCCTGCCCCGAGGCCCTGGATGCCGCGGAAGATTATGAGCTCCAGCATCCCCCAGGCGGCCCCGCAGAGCGCGCTGCCGATCAGGAAGACCACCACGCCGCCCACGATGAACCACTTGCGCCCGTAGACGTCGCCGAGCTTGCCTATCACCGGGATCATGGCGGTTGACGCGAGCAGGTACGAGGTCGTCACCCAAGCGTACCGCTCGAACCCTTCGAGGTCCGCGATGATCTGGGGCAGCGCAGTACCTACCACCGTCTGGTCCAACGCCACCAGAAACAGCGCGAGCATCAGCCCCGACACCGCCAGGACCGTCCCCCACTCCCTACCCCGCACCGAATCCGCCACTAGAAGTCACTCCCTGAAATCGTCTTCTCGAATCTACCTCTCGAATATCCGGACCTTGCCGGAAAATCCCGGCCGCCCGGACGCAATTCCCTGATCTTACTCCCTGCGCAACGCCTCGACAGGTTGCAAGCGGGCGGAGCGGTAGGCGGGAAGGACGCCGAAGACCACCCCGATCAAGGCCGACACCCCGAAGGCGAGCGCGACCTCGTTGGCAGTGACGACCGCCGGGGGAAGGTCCGTCAGGATCTCCGGCAGGACCGCCGAGCCGGCGATGCCGACGGCCACGCCTATGACGCCCCCGATCAGGGAGAGCAAGACCGCCTCCAGAAGAAACTGGAAGAGCACGTCCGCGTTCGTCGCGCCCAGCGCCTTGCGCACGCCTATCTCCCTGGTCCTCTCGGCCACAGAGACGAGCATTATGTTCATGACCCCGATCCCGCCGACGAGCAGTGAGATCCCCGCTATACCGGCCAGAAAGATCTTGAGCTGGTCCGTGATCTCCGTGAACGTGGAGAGCAGCTCCCTCTGCGTTATGACGGAGAAATCCCTCGCCCCGTCGTGGGCGGCCCTGACCTCCCGGCCGATCCCGTCCACCGCCCAGTCTACAGCCCCCGCGCGCTCGGCCTGAACCACAATCTGCCCCACGGTCTCCACCCCGGCGATCTCCAACGCATCCGCGGTCGACATGTACGACGACTCGGGCACCGGCGGCCCGAACTCGACCTCCGACGCCTCGACCACCCCGACGACCTCGTATTTTCTGACAGGCTCAGATGCAGGCTCCTGCGTGGGCTCCTGAGCCTGCTCGGGCGCGGCGTCCTGGGGGAGCCGCTCGGAAACCTGTTCGCGGAGCCGTTCGGGGACCCCTTCGGGGAGCTGTTCGGGGAGCTGCTCCGGACCCTGGGCGGAGCCCTGCTCGGGGTCCCGTTCTGGCACTTCCTCGGGTGGAGTCCCGACGGACAGAGTTTTTCCGACGGCCTCGTCGGGTCCCGAATCGAGGAGCCTCCTCGCGTCGGCCTGGGAGAGCACGATCTCGCCACGCCCCTCCACGAAGCGACCGGCGGTGAGGCCGACGGCCCGGACCTCATCGTAGGACGGGTCCACGCCGGAGAACGAGACGGTTCGCTGCCCGACGGGCGCCACGGTCGAGACGTTGGAGGAGGCCGCCGCGACGCCGGGAAGGCCCGCGACCAGCCGCGCGTCTTCGGGGGTCAGGGTGCTGGCCGCGGCGGCGCCGAAGGGGCCGTTGTCCCCGCCGTCCTGCTCACCGCTGGTGCCGGGGCTTATCGTGATCAGGTTCGGTCCGAGGTCGTTTATCTGTCCGGAGATGCTCTTCTGTATCCCGTTTCCTAGAGAGGCGAGCAGCACGACGGCGGCCACCCCGATCACGATGCCGAGCATCGTCAATATCGTGCGCCCCCAGTTGACGAGCAGCCCGGAGAGGCCCATGCCGGCGATCTGAAAAGTCCGCCTCACTCCCCGACCTCTAACCCACGCGACCGCTCGTCGGCGAACACCAGGCCGTCCCGGATGTCCACTATACGGTCCCCCCTTCGGGCAACCTCGGGGTCGTGCGTGACCACGATGAGCGTCACCCCGGTGGCGTTGAGTTCCCCGAACAAATCCAGTATCCCCTCCCCGGATTTCGTGTCCAGGTTCCCGGTCGGCTCGTCCGCGAGCAGCATCGCCGGTCGACTCACCAGCGCCCGCGCTATCGCGACCCGCTGCTTCTGCCCGCCCGAGAGCTCGGGCGGCCGGTGCCCGGCCCGGTCCGAGAGCTCTACCTGTTCGAGGGCGGCGAGAGCCCTTTTGCGGCGCTCCGCACCGCGCGTTCCCGCGTAGACCAGGGGAAGCTCCACATTCTTGCGGGCGCTCTGGCGGGGCAGGAGGTTGTAGCTCTGAAACACGAAGCCGATCAACTCCCGCCGCGCCCGCGCGAGATCCCCGCCCCTGAGCCCTGACACCTCGCGCCCGTCCAACGCGTAGTTCCCCGAGGTTGGCCGATCCAGTAGTCCCAGCAGGTTCATCAGCGTGCTCTTCCCGCTCCCCGACGGCCCGACCACGGAGACCCACTCGCCGGGTTCTACGTCCAGGCTCACGCCGGCAAGGGCCTCTACCCGGCCCTCGCCCCGGCCGTAGACCTTGGTGAGTTCCCTGGCTTCTATGACTTTCATCGGGTTCTCCTTCGTGATATTAATGCCAGCTCTAGAGCACGACGTAGATCAGGGCCGACGCCAACGTACCCGCCCCGACCGGGACGAGGTGTGTCCGCGCCCCGCCAGTGCCGCGCCTTCGAAGAGCGCGGTACTCGAAGACGGCGAAGGCCATGATCCCGCCGTAGAGCAGGATGGCCGGAGGCTCCAACCCGCCCGTCACCAAAGCGTGCGCGAGCGACAGCGGGACGGCAAACCACACGAGCCGGTGCAGCCGCTTCCAATTCGCGCCGAGCGTCCGCTGCGCCCGGCCGGTGGACGTCGCGAGCATCAGGATGAACACCAGCGTAGATACGAGGCCGAGGACGATTCCCGTCCTGGCGAACTGCGGCCCGAGCGGCAGCGAGAGGTCGAACTGCTCCCACACGCTCGCGACGGAGTGAACGACGAACCAGACGCCCGCGCTGATGCCGAGAGGCTTGCGTAACCTCGCCAGCGCCCGCGTCCTCCTCCCCCGCGAGAACCACCCAAGGCGCAGTAGGTTCGACGGAAGGAGGGTCCCCACAAGGAGGACCGTGCCGATGTACGCGCTCGGGTCCGTCACCCCGACGAGGCCCGCGAGTGACAGGACGGTCGACAGCCCCGCCAGCGCGACGTTCGCCGCCACGATCACACCTGGGGTTCTAGACCGTCCGGGTTCTCTCGAGATGGGGTCCCGCGACGCGGTATCGCTCAGGGTGTCTGCCATGCGGATCTCCTCTGCCTCCAGCCGGGGGGCGGCTCTCCCTTAGTTCCCGGTTTCGACGGGGAGGCCGGCTTCGATCCAGTCCTGCTTGCCGCCCTCGTAGTCGGAGACATTCTCGTAACCCACGGCCGTCAGCTCACGGACGACCCGCGTCGAGGAGTGTCAGTTGAAGTTCGAGCAGTAGGCGACGATCTCGGTGCTCCTGTCCGGCGCGAGACCGCTTACCTGATCCCGCCCCTCGTAGCGCACCGCGCCGGGTAAGTGTCCCCGGTCGTAGGATGCCTCACCGAGCACCTCCAGGAGGAGGAAATCGTCCCCGCGGTCCATCTTCTGCTGGATTTCTTCGTGGGTTACGGTCTTCACGACGGGTCCTTTCCGTAGGCTTCGGGCCGCCCTATTCGACGGGTTCGAGGAGGATCACGGGGATCTCGCGGTCGGTCTTTTTCCTGTAGCTCTCGTAGGGGCCGTACATCCGGACCAGCCTCTTCCAGAGACGCGCCCTCTCCTCCCCCTGCGACTCCGTGGCGCGGACACGGGTCTTGCGGCCCGCCACCTCGACCGTTGCCTCTGGGTTGGCCCGCAGGTTGAGCCACCAGACGGGGTGCTTCGCGGCGCCTCCGTTTGAGGCGACGATGACGTGACGGTCTCCGTCGTCGAGGTAGAGCAGCGGCGTGGTCCTCTGAAGGCCGCTCTTGCGTCCGGTGGTGACGAGGAGGAGGACGGGGCTGCCGACCAGACGGCCGCCGACCTTGCCGTTCGTAGCGCGGAAGAGGGAGGCGTGGATCTTCGTGACCCACTTCTGGGGCGTGGCGATGGCGGCGTTGTAGGGGCGGCCCCGGGCCACTCTACCCCGCCTTCTCGGCGCTGCGCAGGCCGAGGACGGCCCAAAGGGAGAGGACCAGGATCAGGACCGCGCTTGTGGCGAAGGCCGGAAGTACGTTCTGTGGATCGCCGGCCATGAAGCCGCGGGAGGCGTCGAGGATGGCGGTAAACGGGTTCAGGCGGGCGACCGTCTCGATCCAACCTGTCAGAAGGTTGAGCGGTACGAAGACAGGGGCCAGGAACAGAACGAGGAAGATCGGGGTCCGTATCACCGGCCCGGCCTGCTGGGTGCGCAGCATCATCGCGATGCCGGCCCCGAAGAGCGTGGCCGCGACGTTGGCGAGGATGGCTAGGGCTATCAGGCCAAAGAAGTCGAAGCCGCCGGTTATGGGCATGCCGGTTATCAGGGCGAGCACGGTGACGAGGGTCCCGGTCATAAAGGCCCTCACCAGGGAGGCCAGGGTGTAGCCGAGGATGATCCCGTACCTGTTCGACGCCGCGAGCATGAGCCTTCTCGCGAAGCCGTTCTCGAAGTCGCTGGCGATGGAGAACCCGGTGAACGCCCCGCCCATAGTAACGGCCTGCAACAGCGCCCAGACATACTGGAACGCGATGTATCCCGCCGCGTAATCGAAGCCGGGTAGATCCCCCACCCGCGTCAGGCCGCCCGCGAAGGCGACGAAGAAGAAGAGCGGAAACAGCGCCGGCGCCAGGAACGCCGGGTTGGTGAAGTACTTGTACGTCTGCCTACCCGCGACCGCCCACGCGATCTGGAAGAAGCTGCCCATTCTAGGCCACCCTCGTTCGCATCGAGGCAGCCGCCCCGCCGATGGAGAGCACCACGATCGCCGCCGCGCAGCCGAAGCCGAGCAGGAGGGCCTGGGCGTCCCAGCCGGTGATGACCAGGCTGCGGATGCCCTCGACGAGATAACTTATCGGGTTGACCGTTGCGATAAACCGGAACCAGTCCTGCTCGATCAAGTTCCGCGGCAGGTTTATCGAGGACATGAAGATCGCCACGAAGAAGAGCGGAAACGCGCTCTCGACGGCTTCGACGGAGCCGGTCCTTATCGCGAGGATCGCGCCGAGGCCGCCGAAGGCCAGGGCGACCAGCACCGTGAGAGCCACGATCACGAGCATCCCGGGTATGCCGCTGCTGATGTTCACGCCCATCAAAAGCCCGAACGCCAGAAACACGACACCCTGGATGAGACCCAGGGCCACCACGCCAGCGAGCATCCCGCTCAGAAGTGCTGCGGGGCGCATCGGGGTGAGGGAGAGCCGGTCGAAGAAGCCGTTCTCGATGTCGCGGGCGAGGTCGCTGCCGGCCGTGATCGCCCCGAACAGCGAGGCCTGCACCAGCGGAAAGGCGAACGCGAAGTCCAGGTACGGGGCGTCCGGAAACCCGGGCAACCGCGAGGCCGCGTCCAGGCCGCTGGCGTTTATGGAGAAGAACATCATCGGGAAGAGCAGCGCCGAGACGATTACCGCCGGCTGGCGCATCGTCCGCACCGTCGAGCGGCGCGCGAGCGCCGTGACCTGCGTGAGAAACGAGGAGCCCGTCATGCCCGGGCCTCCTCCGCGTTTGTTTCCTCGCCGTCGTCCCCGGCTCCTTCCAGCGAACGTCCGGTTTTGGCCAGAAAGACGTCGTTGAGGCTCGGCTCCTCCAGACGGAGGTTCGAGACCTTGAGGTCCTCGGCGTCCAGGGCACGCACGACGTCCGCGAGGCCGGCCGCGCCGCCTGAGAGACGGACGGCCACCGTGCCCGGCTGGGAGGGGATCTCCTCCCCGAACCGGCCGAGCACGCCCACCACGGCGTCACGCTCGGCGGGGCTGGCCGGCGTCGCCTCGACGCTCGGGCGGCCGATCTCAGCCTTGAGCGCCTCGGGCGTGTCCTCGGCCACGATTCTGCCCCGGTCGATGATCCCGACCCTGTCCGCCAGAACGTCCGCCTCTTCGAGGTATTGCGTGGTCAGAAAGACCGTAACGCCCTCGTCCCTGGCAAGCCGGCTGACCTCGCTCCACAACGCGCTGCGGCTCTGCGGATCGAGGCCCGTAGTCGGCTCATCGAGGAACAGTATCCTGGGCTCGTGCACCAGCGCGAGCGCGAGGTCGAGCCTGCGCTTCATCCCGCCGGAATAACCGCGCACCCGCCGGTCGGCCGCCTCCTGCAGCCCGACCCGCTCCAGCAGCGCATTCCCCCGCTTCTTGCGCTCTGCACGCGGAATGCCGTGCAACGCCGACTGCAAGTTCAGGTGCTCCCGGCCGGTCAGGAAAGGGTCAAGCGCCGCCTCCTGAAGCGCCGCCCCGATGGAGGCCCGCACCTGCGGTCCTTCCTTGACGATGTCGTAGCCGGCCACCCTGGCGGTCCCGCCCGTGGGCGGCAGCAAGGTCGTCAGCATCAGGACCGTGGTTGACTTTCCGGCGCCGTTGGGGCCGAGAAAGCCGTAGACCTCGCCCGGCTCGACGCGCAGGTCGATCCCGTCAACGGCCCGCGGACCCTTCTTGAACTCCCTGACGAGCCCCTCGACCACTATCCCGCGGTCGCGCTCCACTACGCCCTCACCTTCGGGCCCGTGAGCCTCTCGCTCTCTTCCCAGAGCCTGCGCCGGGCGTCCGGGTCACTGGCGACTTTTTTCGGCTTTACGAGCTTGCGGTCGGAGTAATACCGGCCGCTTGCGCCCTCCACCTCGGGCGAGGAGGCGAGCCAGATCACGGTGTCGGCCCCTTGCTCTGGCGCTCTCATGAACGGCTTGAAGAGCCGGAACAGGATCGTAAACGGCCCCGAGTTGTTCGTACCGAACCTGGTGTTGACAGCCCCCGGATGCATGCAGGTGGCCGTTACGCCCGTCCCCTTCAGCCGCTCCGCGAGCTCGTAGGTGAACATGATGTTGGCGAGCTTGGTCATCCCGTAGACCGGGAAACCCCGGTACCTCTTCTTGGATTGCAAATCGTCGAAGTCGATGTTGCCCCACCGCTCGGCCTCGGAGGAGACGGTGACGACCCTGCTCGGCGCGCTCTTCTCGAGCACGTCCAGCAGCAGGTTCGTGAGCAGGAAGGGCGCCAGGTGGTTTATGGCGAAGGTCGTCTCGATGCCGTCCGGGGTCTCGGTCCTCTTGCTCTGCACGAGCCCGGCGTTGTTGACT
>JACDFX010000173.1 GCA_013815575.1 Rubrobacter sp. | reverse complement strand
GAAGAAGATGGCGATCCTGGTCTCCCGCTACGACCACTGCCTGACGGACCTGCTCTGGCGCTGGGACGCCGGGGAGCTCGACGCCGAGATACCGCTCGTCGTCTCCAACCACCCGGACCTCACCCCGCGCGTGGAGGCCCACGGCGTCCCCTTTCACTACTTGCCGGTATCCAGGGAGACGAAGGCCGAGCAGGAGGCCCAGGTACTGGACCTGCTCTCGGAGAACGAGATAGACGTCGTCGTGCTGGCGCGGTACATGCAGATCCTCACGCCAGAGTTCGTGGACGCCTACAGGGACAGGCTCATAAACATCCACCACTCCTTCCTGCCGGCCTTCGCGGGGGCCGACCCCTACCGCCGGGCGCACGAGCGGGGCGTCAAGACCATCGGGGCGACCGCCCATTACGTGGGCGAGGAGCTGGACGCCGGCCCCATAATCCACCAGGACGTCGCCCACGTCTCCCACCGCGACACGGTCGAGGACCTCGTCCGCCTCGGACGAGAGGTCGAACGCCGTGTCCTGGCCCGCGCCGTCCGCCTGCACCTGGAAGACCGCATCCTGGTGGACGGCGACCGCACCATCGTCTTCGAGTAAGGAGGCGGGGGCGGGATCAGCGCCTTACGGCAACCACCTCCAGGTAGTCGGACGGCACGACTAGCGTCTCGTCGCCTGAGGTGTTCCAGTTATCGAGGAGCTCCTCCAGGTCGCGCGCGAGCCCCTCTTGTCCGGACTGGTCGAGGGCCATGAACGCCCTGAACGTCGGGCCGTAGAAGTTGCGGAAGTACTCCACGAAGTATCCCGCCGACGGATACCTGAAGACGTAAGTGCGCCGCCTCGTCTCCAGAGAGGAAACGCCTTCGCCGAGGAGCTCCCGCAGCCGCTCCTCGGTGCCCCACAGCGGGGGAGGCTTCATCCCGGGGGGCGGAGGGACGTGCTTGCCGATGGTGCGGAACATGTTGCCGATAAAGCCGTCGGGGGTCCAGTTGGCGAGCCCGATCTTACCTCCGGGCCTGCATACCCGAAGCAGTTCTCCGGCCGCCTTCTCCTGGTTCGGGCAGAACATCACCCCGAGCGTAGAGAGCACCACGTCGAAGGAGGCGTCAGGGTAAGAGAGGTTCTCCGCATCGCCGACCTCGAAGGTTATGTCCATCCCCTCGGCACCGGCCCGTTTGCGGGCGTGTTCGATGGACTCGGCGGCCAGATCCATCCCGGTCACCTCGCAGAAGCGGCGGGCGGCGGAGATGGCGGTGTTGCCGCTGCCGGTCGCAACGTCGAGGACCTCGTCGCCGGAGCGGAGATCTACCGCCTCGCAGAGCAGCTCGCCCATGATGACGAGGGGGTTGCCGATCCTCGCGTACTCGCCCGAGGTCCAGACCTTGTGCATGCGTTCCTTGATGGCGCCCATGTCGGGCGCTTGATCCTGGGTGGTCATGCTGTGCCTCCTTCGCGTAGTGCTTGGTGGATGACTACTGCGCTCTGGCTGGGCTGTGCCTGTGGCTCACCCCCTTCTTTCCAGCGCCCGGGCCGGTCCTGTGCGTTGTTGTCGATCCCGGGCAACGAGTTCGCCGAAGCGCAGGCTGGCCTGCTCAGGGCGTTCGCCGATTCGGGCCTGCCGAGGCTGAAGGCGGCTCCGACCCCAACCGTGACCCGAAAACCGCCCAACAGCTCGACGCGAACGGCTTCGGGCCGCCCCGACGCTATCTCCGGTTCAGGCGGGCTCAAATCGAGAGTTTGCCGGTCGCGTGGCATCTTTCCAGCGTCACCCTTCGGACACGATCTGCTTCACGAATTAGGACCGCGAATCCCAGAAGGCGCAAGCTCGCCGGGCTATAGTCTCCGCAGTATGTGTGGCCACAAAAAAGGTCACTACCTGAACAGAGACATGACGACCGCCGCGCTGCGGGCGGCCAGGCTCTTGCGGGAGGCGGCTTCGCCGAGCCCGGCGTCCCTGCCCGAGCGGGCCGCGGCCAGGCGGGAATCCAGGCGATTCTGCTCTACTTCGCGGCGCATCTGCACCCTCTGTTCCTTGCCCAACCCAAAGTCGAGGTCCTGGTAAAGCATCATTCCGCTCCTGTCCTTGTTACCCCTTGATCGGGTCCGTCCCTGATCTGAAGAAACTATAGAAGCGAGATACCCTCCAGCATATCGCCCAAATGAATGAAATCTTTCTAATACATTTAGACTGGATACGAGGGTCTTGTTGGCATGCGGCGGGCTAGTTCCGAAGAACCCTTGCTCCGTGGTATCTCAAACGACCCTACAACTGCCACCAATGGTTCGGACGAGTATTCTGGATCGCCTACGGACAGTCGGGTGATCGACCCCATGTCTACGTATGCCGTCTTCTCAAAGACCGGACGAGTTCGTGAACGCGGTGCGGTGCTGCCGCTAGGCGGGGCTTTCCATCCGGTAGGGGACCATGACGTGCTCGCGGTAGGCGGAACGTTCTTGCAGGCGGTCGTGCCAGGCTTGCAGGTTCGGCAGCGGGGGGCGGTCTATCTCCAGGGTGAGCCAGCGGTAGATCGTGGACCCGAGCGCCACGTCGCCGACGGTCAGGGCGTCTCCGGCGACGTAGTCGCGGTCCTGGAGGTGGGCGTCGAGGATGGACAGGGTGTCCGCCGTCGCCCGAACGGAGGCGGCTATCTTGTCAGGGTTCCGGTTCTCGGGGACGGTGCGAATCAGGCCGAGCACGGCGTCCTTGAAGGCCGGAAAGACGGTGCCAAGCTGGTAGTCCATCCATTTGTCCGAGAGGGCGCAGGCCGCGGGGTCTTTGGGCCACAGCGAGCCCGCCCCGTGGCGCGCGGCCAGGTAGCGGACGATGGTGTTCGATTCCCAGAGGTCGAAGCCGTCCTCGGAGAGCAGGGGGACCAGCCCGGTGGGGTTCCGGGACAGAAAGTCCGGCTCCTTGTTCACGCCGTAGAGGCCGCCGGCGTCGTACCGTTCAAACGGTACCTCGAGCTCGCCCAGGCACCACAGCACCTTCTGCACGTTCACGGAGTTTGCCCTGCCCCAGACCTCGATCACCGCTAGCCCCTCTCCACGCCTGCATTTCCCACAGTCTACCGGGGGACGGGATCAGGGGCGCGGTCCTACAGTTGCTTTCGCACCCCGGCCTCAGATTCCACCGGCCCGACCTGTTCGCCGAGATCACCTTCGAAGGCGCGGCGGGCTGCGCCGCGGCGGCCTATGGGGAGGACCGTTTTGCCCTGGAGGTCTTCCAGGCCGAGGGCGAGGCCGCCGTAGAGGGCGATGGCCGCTATTACGCAGCCGATGATGCCGGACGTGGTCTCGAAGCCAGAAGCGGCGGTCATCTCGTAGAGGCCGTTCGTGGCGAAGCGGGCCGAGGCCAGGGCGATGACGACGCCGAGGAGCGGCTTGCCGAAGATGGCGCCGGCACCCACGAGGAGCAGGATGGCGGAGAGGGCGAGGGCGAGGAGGCCCTGGGTGGCGTTGGTGGAGGTTGGCGGGGTGGTCAGGTCGATCAAGCCGTTGGCGAGCCAGGAGAAGGAGATCAGGGCCATGATGGTCGCCCCGAGCGTCTCGCGAGAGAGAAAGGCCAGTATCGAAGATAGCGCCAGCGGCGGGAAGACGAAGGCGGCCTGGACGATGGCGACGCTGCGGGTCTCGGAGGCGGGTATCAGGCCCAATTGCAGGCCGCTTAGCATGAGAGACCCGGCGCCGAAGGCGAAGAACGCCAGCGGCAGCGGGCTGGCGAGCGGGCGGAGCACGATCCTGGTCATGCCCTCGATCTTCTTCTGGGGGGTCTGCTCGTTCAAGCCTCTTCCTCTTCCCGTCGGTCGGTGACAGGGCATCGTAGCACCGCGCGTCCGGCTGACCGTGAACGGGGTCTTGTATCGGTTAAGATAGCCCCCGGATGAGAGAGAAGATCCCCAGAAAGTTTTCGACTACCCCAGGCACGCGCGACGTCTTGCCGCCCGAGTCCACCCGCCTACTGGACGCCCAGGCGAAGGTGCTCGGGCGCTTCAGGCTGCACGGTTTCAGGGAGGTGGTGACGCCGGCGCTGGAGTACTCCGAGGTCGTCGAGGAGCCGAAGCTCCGTGATTCGGCCTTCAAGCTCTTCGACACTGACAACCAGATGCTCCTGCTGCGCCCCGAGGTAACGACCCCCGTCGCCCGCCTCGTCGCCCAGCGCCTGCGCAACAGCCCCCCGCCGTACAAACTCTCCTATAGCCTCCCCGTCTACCGCCGCACGGGCGTGGGCCGCGGGCAGAGCGCGGAGTTCCGCCAGGCCGGGGTCGAGGCCGTAGGCTCCGCGAGCCCGGGGGAGGACGCCGGTACCATAGCCCTGCTCGTGGACGTGCTCCGCACTTTGGGCCTTCGCCCCGGCACGGACTTCGTCCTCGTCCTCGGGCAGGCGGCTTTCTACAGGGGGTATCTGAATGGTGCGGCGCCCGGGGTCGCGGCCGAAGTGCTCGCGGCGCTCGCGGACAAAGACCTCGTCAGGGTGGATGAGATCTCTCACTCCCTCCAGCCAGAGGTCGCCGCCTCCGTCCGGGACATCCCGCGCCTCGTCGGGCCGGCCGCTGACGGGTCCGTGCTAGAGCGGGCGGAGGGGTACGCTATGCAGAACGGGGAGGCCGCGGCGGCGCTTGAGAACCTGCGTAGCATCCTGGACCATCTCCAGGTCCTCGGGTGCCTGGACGCCGTGATGCTGGACTTCGGGTTGATCGGACGCCACGACTACTACACCGGCGCCGTCTACGAGGTCTACGCCTCGGGCCTCGGCTTCACGGTCGCCAACGGTGGCCGCTACGACAACCTGCTGCGGCGCTTCGGCGAACCGCTGCCCGCCACCGGCTTCGCCATCTCCCTAGAACGACTGGTCTCCGTGCTCCCCGAGGGAGAACCGGCCCCGCTCCTCGTCCTCGTTGGCGCCTCCGTCGAGGCCACCCGGGCCGCCGGGAGGCTGAGAGGTTCCGGCGTGCCGGTTCTGCACCTGGCGGAGGACCTGCCACAGGCGGAGGCCGCGGAGTACGCGCGCTCGGTCGATGCGGGCTGGGTGGGCTACCCGGCTCCGGACGGCGTCAAGCTCGTCCCGGCGACCGGGGGAGAACCCGAGATCTTCCCCCCGGAGGCCGTCGCCGCGAGGGTGCTTTCGTGAGGGGGTTGCGGGTCGCTGTACCGAAGGGGGCCATCTTCGACGATGCCCTGGCGGCCTTGGAGGCGGCCGGGATGCCCGTCGGGGTGTTGCGGGAGGACGGGCGGAAGCTGCTCTACCGGGCCGAAGGGGCTGAGTTTATCGTGAGCCGTCCCTCGGACGTGCCCGTCTTCGTCGAGCACGGGGCGGCTGATATCGGTATCGTCGGCAAGGACGTGCTCGACGAGCAGCGGCCCAACGTCGTGGAGCTCAGGGATCTTGGGAC
>JACDFX010000172.1 GCA_013815575.1 Rubrobacter sp. | reverse complement strand
TCTCGTACTCGCGCACCTTCTTGAGTT
This sequence comes from Rubrobacter sp., assembly GCA_013815575.1. GTDB lineage: Bacteria > Actinomycetota > Rubrobacteria > Rubrobacterales > Rubrobacteraceae > Rubrobacter_D. Next base: position 5,366 of record JACDFX010000172.1, on the reverse strand, counting down.
CCGCGACGGAGAGGCCGTCGAGCCTCTTGGAGGTTTCCTCAACGTTCAGCTCCTCGTAGTTCTCGACCTTCAACGCGCCATGAACGGCGGTACGGAGCTCGGCCTCGCGGGTCGCCTCCTCGGTCTCCCGCAGAACCTTATCGGTCTGCTCGGCGGTCTCTTCGGCAACCCGCAGGCCCTGCTGGGCAACCTGCTGGGTGGCCTCCAGGCCCTGCTGGGTGGCCTGCTGGGCGGTCCTCAGACCCTCCTTGGCGTAGGAGGCGAAGGGCGAGAAGAAGTTCTGGTAGGCCCCGACCCACTCCCGGCCGAGGGTCTGCAGACCCTCCTGCTGCTTGCGGGCGCCGCGCACGACGGCGTCCGTCGCGCGAAGGTTGTGCTCCGTCTGCTCCCGCAGAGCGTCGACCCCGCCGCCCAACCAGTCCTGGGCAAAGCTGGCGTTGCGCTGCTGAAGCTGCATCAACCGCACGCCGTTGGCGAACCATTCCTGCGCCGCCCTGGCGTTATCCTCCTGCAGCTTGAAGAACTTGAGACCGTCCCGGGCCAGCCCGGCGCCCCGACGCTGGGAGGCCGTGAGGCTCTCCGCGAGGGCCTGGTAGGAGTCGCGCTGGGCCTCCGCCATCTCCCGGGCGGTGCGGGTCATCTTGTCGATGTTCGTGGTGGTAGTCATCAGTCTTACCTCCGTTAGGATAGATCGCTTCTTCTATGTTCCTAGTGCATATATGTACCACATTCACGTCGCCCGAAACCTCCCGTCGGCGCTTCGGGTAAAAGATGTCACACGCGGCGGTGTTCGGGCGAAGGCCCGGAGGGCATGATCGGCGCGATTCTCAGGGGTCGGCTGCCGATAAAGTCCGGGTCTTTGGGCTACCGAAGGTTCGGGTTCAGGATGGGCGGTCGGCCAAACAGCGTCACGAAAAGTTCGCGTCTTGGCCGGGACCCCATGTCGGATGTGCGCTCCATGTCGGACTGCTCCCTTCTCGGCGAGGGTCACGGCGGAGGCCCGCCGTGGTCGTGCCGTGGGGCTTCTTGCCGATCCAGACGACGAACTTCTCGACGTCCGGGTGGGACTTCAAGGCTTCGAGCGTGTTGTAGTCGCGCTCGAGCTCTTTGTTGTCCAGGACCGTATGAATGTGCCTGTGACAGGGTGGGCAGAGGCCGACGGTGCGGTGGATCTCCTGCCGGTCGAAGGTCTTTTTGTTCCGTTTGTTCTTGTGGCGCGTCCTGGGTACGAGGTGGTGGCGCGTCAGCCGCTCCACCGGCCGGCCGCACAGCTCGCACTCTCCGCCCCTCACGCCGTTAGTGCTGTTCACCCAAATATCTTACCGGCGATTCGGTATACGAGGGGTAAGCAAATTCTCGTGGGTGGGGGCTCCTACGAGCTTCGGACGCGGGCGCGCAGGGCGCTGAAGGCGAGGTAGAACGAGACAAGGCCGACGAGGGCGACGGCGCCGATGGCGGGGAGCAGGTCGGCGAGGACCCAGCCGGAGGAGATCAGGGCCCGGAGCCCAGCCAAGAGATACGTCACCGGATTATAGTCCGCGACGGTGGCGAGCCAGCCGGTGAGCGCCTCCTGGGGCAGGAAGGCCGTGGTCAAAAACGCGAAAGGGAAGAACAAGATGAAGGATGAGTTGACCGCAGCCGGGTTGCCGGTGCGGAGCGCGATGGCGTAAGGGAAGCCCGTGAACGCGAGCCCCCAGAGGCCGCTGAGGAGCAGGAACGCGAACACGCCTAAAGGTCCGGTGGCGAAGCCGACGCCGAGGATGAAGCCGAGGGCGAGGACGGGCAAGCAGAGCGCGATGACAAGCACGAGGTCGGCGACCATCAGGCCGAGTAGCAGACTGTAGCGGCTCACGGGCGAGACGAGCAGCCGGTCGAAGTAGCCGGACTGGATGTCCGTGACGAGCGCCGAGGCCCGCGAGATGCCGGTGACGGCGAAGACGATGGCGACGGGCAGTTGGAAGGCTTCGAAGTCCTCTACGCCGGCGAAGGAGGAGATATCCGACAGCGACCCGACGTTCACGGCGAAGAAGAAGATCGGGACGATCAGGGCCGGTACGAGCGCCTCCGGCTCGCGCGGCACGGCCCGCAAAGCCCTTCCCGCGACGCTCATCAGGTCCCGCCAGAAACCCGCCGGACGGGCCCCTATGCGCTTCTCCCCAAGGTTGATGCCCACTTTGGTCATCGTCCGTCCTCCTCGCTGTCATCCCCGCCGTCGTTCAGCCGGTTGCCGGTTACCTCCAGAAAGACGTCGTCGAGGGTCGGGGTGCGCAGCGTGAGCCTCTCTACGGTAACGCCCGACTCTTCAAGCGCGACGGCGACCTTCCCGACGACGCGCGGGCCGTCTGGGGTGGCGATGGTCAGCTCCTCGCCGCGGACGTCCACCTTCTCGACGGCCTCCAGGCCGCGCAGCCTCTCGACCGCGCCGTTTGCCTCGCCGCGGGTGCTGGCGACGACGAGGTCCTGGCCGACGGATCGTTTCAGGTCCTCTGGCGTGCCCTCGGCGGCGATGCGGCCGGCGTCGATGATGCCGACCCGGTCGGCGAGGCGGTCGGCCTCTTCGAGGTACTGGGTCGTCAGGAAGATGGTGACGCCGAGCTCGTCGTTGAGGCGGCGGACCTCCTCCCAGACCTTCTGGCGGCTGACGGGGTCGAGGCCGGTGGTCGGCTCGTCGAGGAAGAGCACGTCCGGGTTGTGGACGAGGGCGGCGGCGAGGTCCAGGCGGCGACGCATGCCGCCGGAGTAGCCCCGAACGCGCCGGTCGAGGGCGTCGCCGAGGTCGATAAGCTCACCAAGCTCCGAGAGGCGGCGCTTCGTCTCGCCGGCGGTCAGGCCGTAGAGGCGGCCCTGGAGGCGTAGGATCTCGGCCCCCGTCTGCTGGGCGTCGAGCGCAGCCTCCTGCAACGCGACTCCTATGCGCAACCGTACCTCGTGCGGCTCGGTGACGACGTCGCGGCCCGCCACCGTCGCCCGCCCGGAAGTGGGAGAGAGCAACGTCACGAGCATCCTGACCGTCGTCGTCTTACCGGCCCCGTTGGGGCCTAGAAAACCGTAGATCTCACCCGGCTCCACGCAGAGGTCCACCCCGTCCACCGCCGCGTTCTCCCCAAACCGCCGGACGAGCCCCTCGGCCCGGATCGCGGCCCCACCAGCGGATGTCCCTCGTGCGTCCAAACCCCTACCGCCTCCCCGCTTTTTTGCCGGTGTTTCGACGTGTTTCCTTCCACGTAATTCTACTTGCCGGACCCCGCTATCCCATCAATTGGTTCGTCCGATCCGGGGTCGGTTTCGCCCGCTCAAAGGCGAGTTTTCCGCGCGTTCGACGGCTCCCGCCGCGGCCGTAGTCGATCACGGGTTCTACGTCTCCGAGATCCTGCGCAAGCCGAATCCGCGGGGCCGCGCGTAGCCCGCCATCTTCCGTGGAACGCGGCCTTCGGTGGGGCCGCGGGCCGGACGCCCCCTAGGCGGTGCGCAGCCGGTAGAGCCGGGCGCGGCCGGGCGGGACCCTCACGTAGAGGTACCGGGGCTGGGTGGCCCGAATCGGCACCGCGGTGTACGCGCCCGTCACAGGGTCGAACTCCTCGACCCCCTGGACGAGGTCGGAGATGGTCAGTCGGGTCTGCGCGCCCGCGTTGGGCGAGCGGTTCGTGACGAGCAGGTAGCGCTGGTTCGTGGTGGGGTTTCGGAAACGGCTCAAGATGGCGGGGCTGCCGGACATCGCCCGGACGAAGGCGTCGGGCCTGAAGGCGATCGTCCCGCGCGGCAGGCGTTGCTCGCCGAAATGGACCACGGCCTCGGAGACCAGCGGCAGGAGTTGCCCGCCGACCGCCGCCAGGTAGTCGTTGGCTCGGGTGGCGTAGTTGTAGAGCGCGGTGCGGGTTCCTGTGCGCGTGATCAGGGCGTCCCCGAACTTCACCGCGTTGTCTTCCGGGGTCCAGTAGGTGAAGTACTGGATGCCCTTCACCCCGTAGGCCAGGGCGACGTTGATCTGCCAGAAGATCTCGGCCTCGTCCGGCCTGCGGCGCACCCCGAGCCCGACGCTCCTCCCGTCGAACCCCACGCTCTGCACGAACCCCCAGGAGGGGACGCGGAACCGCCGGGAGAAGTTTCGGATAACGGCGTGGTTGTAGAAGAAATCCACCGTCGTCCGCTCGTCGGCCAGGAGCGGGTAATGGTCGAAGCTCAACACCGGCGGGGCGACCGCGCTCGGGTACCGCACCTCGTCCATGTACTTCTGGAGGTAATCCGTGTAGCTCTCGGCGCCGAGCGCGTTCTGCGGGGAAGCGTGGGAGGGCCAGACGTTTACGTAGGGCAGATCTTCGCCGGGCTGCTGCCCGATCTGCTGCTCGACCTGCTCTTTCGCGTGGCGCAGGATCCCGAACAAGCTCCGGTGCGGCTCATCGTACAGGAGAAGACCGGCCAGGGCAGGTTCGTTTCCGAACAGGGCGTAGAGCTCCCGAATCCTCTGGCTCACCGCCTCGGGGTCCGCCGCCGCTTGCGCCTGGAGGTCCTGGGGAGAGTCCTGCTCGGTGAGGGCCTGCAGGGCGCTCTGCGGCTCTTCCTGGCCCTCGGTCCGGGCGGCCGGGGCGACGGCCGTGCCGTCTATGGCATTGCGGAGCGCCTGATCCGCGAGCACGAGCCGGAGTTCGTTCCTCGCGCAGGCTTCGAGGGCCAGCCCATTCGCCCGGTCGTTTGCACCCCCGTTGCCCCCGAGGACGGCGTTGAAGCCTGCCCCCGCGAGCTCCGCGTACAACGCGTTGGTCCTCACGTTGTCGGCGTTGGGATCGTTCGGGTCCTTCGGCACCGGCGGGGGCGGCCACCACGCGGCGATGGGATACCTGGCGTCGGAGAGGATGGTCGGCCCGCCGACCGTCTGCGCCAGGCCGGTCCCGGAAGGGAACAACGAGCCCGGGAAGAGCGAGAGTCCGGCCCCGAGCCCCACCAGCTTCAGGAAACGGGTGCGACTGATCCCGCCGTTCAGAACGCCGCCGTGGTTCTCGTTGCCTGCCATTACTCCTCCTGCGCCTTCTTTGCAAAGAAACCGACCCAGAGGACGACCCTGACACGCGAACACCAGGGATCTTACCCGATCAGGGACCCCGGCTTGTTCGTTATCTTACTTTACGGAGCAGAGACACCCGCCGCTAGCGGCGCCTCCCCCGCGGGGGATGCACGACGTAGACCACCCTTCCCTGCACCTCCGCCTCCTCCGCGGGCACGACGAGGTCCTCGTGGTCACCGTTCTCCGGCCTGAGCCGCACGAACTCGCCGGCCTCGCCCCTCTCGCGGAAGATCCTCTTGACCGTAACCTCCTCCCCGCCCCGCAGGAGCGCCACGACCACCTCCCCGTCGGCCGGGTCCTCGTCCTC
>JACDFX010000171.1 GCA_013815575.1 Rubrobacter sp. | reverse complement strand
GTTCGGGCGAGGCCGACGTCGTGGTGGCGAGCCGGTACGCGCCCGGGGGCAGCTACGAGGGGCTCGCCGGCCGCACGCGGCGGGCCGTCTCCGTGGGGAGCAAGTACCTCGCCCAGCTGGTCTTCAAAGAGGCACGCAAGACCAGCGATCCGATGACGGGGTTTTTCCTCGTGCGCAACGAGGCCATCTCGGGCATCCAGTTCCGGCCGACGGGGTTCAAGGTACTGCTCGAGATACTCGTGTGTGCCCCGGAGTTGCGGGTCGCCGAGGTGCCGTTCGGCTTCCAGGCGCGCAACGCGGGGGTCTCCAAGGCCAGTTTGCGGCAGGGTTTCGAGTACCTGACGCACATCCTGAGCCTCTTCTGGTACGTGCCGTCTGCGGGCCGTTTCTGGAAGTTCGCGCTCGTTGGGGCTTCAGGCGTGGTCGTCAACAGCGTCGTGCTCGTGACGCTCGCCGAGGTCTTCGACGCGCACAAGGTGATCGCCTGGATGTTCGCCGTGGGGCTCTCGATCTTGAGCAACTTCCTCCTGAACAATGCCTTTACCTGGCGCGATGTCCGGCACTCCAGCCGCATCCACTTCCTCCTGCGCGGCGCCCTGGCCTACCCGGTCGCCGTCGTCGGCATCGGCGCGAACTTCGCGGTCTTCTACCCGCTCCTGAAATATGTCTCGGGCGAGTTTCCTTTTTACGTGATCTTCAACTTCCTCGGCATCCTGGCCGCGACGGCCGTGAACTTCGTACTCTCCTCCCGCCTAGTCTTCAAGCCCTCCCTGCCGGAGAACCTGGACCCCTCCGCTCCCCCAAAGCAAGTGGCGGAAGAGATGCGCCGCGAACTCAAGGCCGACCGGGTCGTCCTCGTGTCGGCCCCCGGCCTCTCCCTCCTGGACGGAGACTCCCACGCCCTCACCGCCGCCGACCGAGGCGTGATCCGGCTCGTCACCGACAGCTCCCAACCAACCCTCACGGTAACCGGCCCGCGCCGCCTCCCCCAGGCCCGCACCAACGCCCGCTGGACCAACTCCCTCGCCGTACCCGTCCTCCAGGGCGGCCAGCCCGTCGGCGTCGTCTACGCCACCCGACGCTCCACAGAACCCTTTACCGAAGAAGACCTCCACTGGCTAACCGCCTACACCAGCACCGCCTCGCCACTCTTCGAATAGCTTCCCAGCACGCCCTCTCAGACGAGGTCCTTCAGCATCTCAGCCAGGATCAGGGCGCGCCGTCCTCGGCGTGGATGATTCAGCGTGAGTACCGGAACCGCTGATCCAGCCCATCATACAGGCGGGTTTCAAGCCCACCCACGCAAGGAGAAGAGCCGAACTCAGGGTTCATACACCCTCCCGAGGATCGCGTACCAGGCGCGGTCGGGGCCGGTTCCGAAAGGCCAAAAGCTGACGGCTGAAAGGCGCAATGAGCCGTGCCGAAAAGTGTGGGCTCTACCACCCCTCCCAGCCAGTAGAGCCCCCGACGAACCCCGTCTCAACCCAAGCTTTAAACCGAGCCCCCGGGTCACAAGATCCGCCCCATGATTATTAGCACCAGGCCAGATGCCACGCAACGTCGGCAAATCCCTATACTTAAGCTAAAACGCTCGTACATCTAAAGTCCATGCACGAGATGTTCCTAGCATCCGCAAAACCGGCACAACATATTGAGTCTCAACCAAAACTACAGAATCACTACGGTGTTGTATGAACCTATTGTCGAAGTTTATAGTGGTTGAAGGTATTCCTTTGCCGGTGATCCGTGGGGCTGGTTGTGGGGCGGTCTTCGTCGGGGATCTGTAGCGCGTGGCGGCGTTCGGAGGCAACGGGTCTGAACCCGGCGTTTCGGAGGAGGGGTGCTGAGGTGGCCGTGTTTGCCTTTGTCAGGGCAAGCGTGGCGCAGAGGGCGTGGGCGAGACGGCACCTCTCGACGACCAGGGCGCGGTAGGCGCCCTGCCCCCGGTGCTCCGCGAGCGTTCCGGCCCCCCACAGCCGTACTGTTTCGCCAACGACCTGCGCCCCGGCGGTCGCGACGGCCCTCTCACCCCGGTTTACCGGGTCGCTTACGAAGGCCAGGAAGCGGAGCGTGCGTGCGTCAGCGTAGTCCGGTTCGGGCTTCCGGCTCCAGGGGGCCTCGACACCGCGAAGGTAGTCGCGTATCTCCGGGTCGGTGAGTTCCGGAGAGTGGGGAAAGACACGGGACTCGATGGCGTGGGCCTCCCGGAGCCCCGCCGCGTCGCGGACGAGGTCCACGCGGAGGTCGCGGCCGTCGAGCCGGGGGAGCCTCGGTCGCGGGTCGTCGCCGAGTTCGAAGGCCAGGACTTCGAGGTCTTCGGTCTTCTCGAAGCCGTGTCGCGAGAGGAGGTCGTCCATGAAAGGCGGGGAGGCGCCGTCTCCGGTGTGCCAGACGAGCCGTCCGCCGCCGGACTCGCGAACCTCTTCTATGGTCTCCAGGATCAGTCCTACGGCCCTGCCCCGCGTGGGCCACGAACGCCACACGCGGCTCGTACCCCGGCGCGAGGGCGGGTGGACCAGGAGACGCTCCCCGTTCTCGGTAAGGATGCTGGTGGCGGGGACGTGTACCCAGCGTTCGGACTCCAGCATAACGGCCTCGTCCGTCCATCTCTGCGTCGTTCCCACGCTGTTAGCCTGGCGAGCGCGGCAGGCCAGCGGCAGGCGACAGCCGCGTCAGCATGCGTCGAGGTCCGCCCGGATCATCGAGAATACGAGCGTGTTACGGGGCGTGCCGTCGGTGCCGACGGCTTCGCTGCGCAGCTCTCCTTCAAGACGGAAGCCAGCCCGCTCGGCAACCCTGGCGCTGGGACGGTTCAGGGGGTCGCACCGGATTTCCACCCGTTTCGCATCGAGGGTGTCGAAGGCGAAGGCGGAGATGCCGCGCACCGCCTCGGTGGTGTAGCCCCGGCCGGCAAACGGCGTGCGGCACCAGTAGCCGATCTCGAACTTCGGAACCGACCAGTCGATGCGGTGGAGTCCACTGCTACCGATGAGGGTCCCAGTCTCTCTCAAAAAGAGGTGCATCCTGAGCTCGGTCCTCTCCAGAAAGCGGACCCGCGCCCGGCGCGCGCCCGCCTCCGAGTCGTCCACCGTCCCGTGCTCCTTCGTCCAGGGCATCCACGGCAGCAGCTCGTCCATGGACTCCCTCACCGCCGCGTGCAGCCCGGGGCCGTCACCTGGCATGGGGGAGCGGATCAGGAGCCGCTCCGTCTCGAACCTCTCCGGAAAGTCCTTGAGTATCGGTGGCCGCATCCCTACTCCTCTCCGTTTGATCCAGCATACACTGCGGGACAACCCCTTCCCGGTGGACCTGAGCTTTCCGCCAGGGCAGAATACGGTCATGGTGGGGTTCTTGATCTGGGACTTCGATGGAACGCTCGGGTGTCGCGAGGGCCTCTGGTCCTCCGCTCTACTCACCGTACTGGAAGCGAGGGGCGGTCATCCCGGTTTCGACGCTCAGCGCCTTCGCGCCGAATTGCGGGCGGGCTTCCCCTGGCACACACCGGAGGCCCCACACGCGCAGTTGTCTTCGCCCGAACTCTGGTGGGAGGCGCTCTCGCCCGTCTTCGTCCGCGCCTTCGAAGCCGGCGGCCTGGACCCGACGACGTCCCGAACGCTAGCGAGTCGCGTGCGCGAGGTTTACACAGACCCGAACTACTGGCGGCTCTTCGACGACACCCTTTCCGCCCTGCAGATGCTCTCCTCCCGCGGGTGGACGCACTTGGTGCTATCAAACCACGTGCCGGAGGTTGCGCGGATCATCGACGCCCTCGGCCTGGGCGACCACGTCGAGCGGGTCTTCAACTCCGCCGACAGCGGCCACGAGAAGCCGCACCCCCTGGCTTTTGAGAATCTCCTGGAGGCGCTGGATCGTCCGGGGAAGATCTGGATGATAGGCGACAACCCGGAGGCGGACATCCGGGGCGCGGAAGCTGCCGGTATCCCCGCCATACTCGTTCGCGGACGTCCCGATGGGGCAAAACGTCACTGCCGGGACCTTTTCGGGGTGGCCGACATCGTCGGGCAGGCGTAACCGTGGCTGCTGGCCTGGAAAGTTCGGCGCTTTATACTAGGGTGATGAGGCCTGTGTGCTTTCTGACGGATTTTGGGCTTGCCGACGACTTTGTCGGCACGTGCAAGGGCGTGATGCTCGGCATCGCGCCCGGCCTGACCATAGTGGACCTCACACACGAGGTGCCGGGCTTCGAGGTCGAGGCTGGGGCCGAGATCCTGCACCACGCCACCCGCTACATGCCCCCCCAGACCGTCTTCCTGGCCGTGGTGGACCCCGGCGTCGGCACCAGCCGCCGCGCCCTCGCCTTACGAACCGGGCGGGACGCGCTGATGGTCGGGCCCGACAACGGCCTGCTCCTCCCGGCGGCCGAATCTCTGGGCGGTGTCGTGGAGGCGGCCGTCCTCACCAACCTCGACTACCAGATCCACCCCGTCTCGAACACCTTCCACGGGCGCGACGTCTTCGCCCCGGCCGCCGCCTACCTCGCCTCCGGAACCCCGCTTCGAACGCTAGGACCCGGTGTGGGCCCCTCCGCCCTGATGCGCCTCGACAAGATAGGGACGCCCCGGGAACGGGGCGGGACGCTTGAGGCCGGCATCATCTCCATCGACCGCTTCGGCAACGCCCGGCTCTCGCTCCTGCAGGAAGAATCCGGGCTCGCATACGGCGATGTCCTGCAGGTCGACGTTGGATACGGACATATGTCCGTTCGCTACGTGGAGACTTTCGGCTCGTCTAACGCCGGGGAGTTGGTGCTCGTGCCGGACTCTCACTGGCGTCTCAGCCTCTCGATAAACAAGGGCAACGCCTCACAGGCGCTTGGCCTCGGGGTGGGGGATCGGGTCCGGCTGCTGCCCTCGGAGGGTACGACGGGTGCCTGATCTCCTACCCGGGGGGACCCCGGAGACCTCGTCTCTTACGCCACAGGCTCGGCGCAGGGTGGTGCGGGCCGCGGCATTGCGCCCGCTGAACGTTCTCGTCCTCGTGATAGGCATCGTCTTTTTTGCCGCAACCTTCGCCTGGTGGGTGCCGCCGCTCACCCTCGTGACCTACGCAGCCCTAGTCTTTCTGGGGACCAGGGACCCGATCCTCCAGCGGCGAACCCTCGGCCTCGAAGCGCCGACCTCCAGCCAGGCCCAGGACGTCCCCCCGGAGCGCCGCACGCGGTGGCTTCCCCGGGGCGAGACCCGTCAAAAGGTGGACGCCGCGCTCGCGGAGTACCGCAAGGTCGTGGCCGCCATAGAGACGTCGGACGACGTTACCCGGGCCGTCCTCGAAGACACCATACCCAGGCTTCACGCCACGGCGGATCGGCTCGTCGACGTCGCCCTCCAGAAGGAGAAAGCCGCCGAGACCGTCCGGGACCTGCGCGAGAAGCCATCCTCCGG
>JACDFX010000170.1:1407-5411 GCA_013815575.1 Rubrobacter sp. | reverse complement strand
CGAGCGAGGTCTTGCCGCTCCCCGACTCGCCGACGAGCCCGAACACCTCGCCCTGGCGCACCTCGAAGGAGACGCCCGCCACCGCCTGCATGCTGTTCCCGGACGTGCCGTAGGTCTTTACGAGGTTCTCCACCTTGAGCAGCGTCGCCCCGTCCGACGGCGTCTGCGGCGTTACTTGTTGCTCGCCCGGCGGTATCGCGGGCACCTCGTCGTGGTAGTGGCAGCGGCTGATGCGGCCATCCCCCGTGTCGTAGGGCGGCGGCGGCTCGGTGTGACAGCGCTCCCGGGCAATGGGACAGCGGGAAGCGTACACGCAACCGGGCAGGTCGGCGCCTAAAGGGGGCAGCGAACCGGGGATCGGCTCCAGGCGCAGGGCGTCCTTACGCATGCCACGCCGGGGCACGCAGCGCAGGAGCCCCAGAGTGTAGGGGTGGCGCGGCTGGCGGAGGAGTTCGTCGGACGGGCCCTCTTCGATCAGGCGCCCGGCGTAGAGCACGCCCACCCGCTCGCACACGCGCCTCACGACGCCGAGGTTGTGGCTGATAAAGAGAATGGAGGTATCGAAATCGCTGCGCAGTTGCTCGACAAGGTCGAGTACCTCGGCCTCGACGGTCGCGTCAAGCCCGGTAGTCGGCTCGTCGAGGACGAGCAGCTCCGGGTCCGTGGAGAGCGCCATGGCGATCATGACCCGCTGCTGCTGCCCGCCGGAGAGCTCGTGCGGGTAGCGTCCGAGGACCCGGCCGGGGTCGGTGATGCTCACCTTCTCGAGCATAGCCCCCGCTTCTTTTAGGGCCGCCGACTTGTCCATCCCGCGGTGCTGGCGGTACACCTCGGAGATCTGGGCCCCCACCCTCATTGAGGGGTTCAGGGCGCTCGCGGGGTCCTGGTAGACCATCGCCATCCGGCTCCCGCGCCAGCGGCGCAGCGTGGCCTCGTCGGCGCCCAGCAGGTCGTCGCCCGCGAAGGTGACGCGGCCCGAGTCGACGACGGCGTTGGCCGGGAGGTAGCGCATGAGCGCCATCGCGACCGTCGACTTGCCGCAGCCCGACTCGCCGACCAGCCCGTAGGCCTCGCCGGGCTGGATCGAGAGGGTGAGGTCCTCGATCACGCGCAGGGGACGCTTGCGCCGGAGGTAGCTGATGGAGAGCCCCTCGATATCCACGACCGGGCGGCCCTCCGCGACGCTCACTCCTCGACCGCCTGCAGGAGCCCGTCGGCCACGAGGTTGACCGCGACAACCAGCGTGGCGAGTGCTAACGCCGGGAAGACCACCACCCAAGGCGCCGCCTGCAGGTAGACGCGCCCGAGGGAGATGGTCAGGCCCCAGTCCGGTGACGGCTCCTGGATGCCAAGCGAGAGAAAAGACAGCGTGGCGGAGGTGAAGATCGCGTACCCGAGCCTGATGGTCGCCTCGACGGCGATGGGCGAGAGTATGTTCGGCAGGATCTCAGAGACCATGATGTACCCCCCCGACTCGCCGCGCAGCCGGGCCGCGGCCACGTACTCGCGCTCCCGCTCGGAGAGCACCGACGAACGCACGGTCCTGGCGACGATGGGCATAAAGACGACCCCGATCACGAGCACCACGTTGACCTTGGAGGACCCCAAAACGGAGAGCACGAGCACGGCGATGATGATGAGCGGGAACGCGAGCAGCGCGTCCACGACCCGCATGATCACGTCGTCCACCAGGCCCCGGTAGTACCCCGTGACGAGCCCGACCGCGATGCCGCCCACCATCCCAAGCGCCGTCCCGAGCGGGGCGACCGTCAGCACGGAACTAGCCCCCGCCAGAACACGCGACAGCACGTCGCGGCCGAGGTTGTCCGTGCCGAACCAGTGCTCGCCAGAGGGCGGGGCGAGGCTCGCCGTGGGGTCCACGGCCTGCGGGTCGTAGGGCGCCACAATCCCCCAGAACAGCGCCATAAGCACCCAGAACACCAGGATTACCGCGCCAGTCAGGAAGGTCTTCGACGAGGCCGCGGCAACGGTGAGGTCCCACAAACCCTCCCGGCGGTCGGGTGTCCCCGACGGCACCGGCCCGACGGCGACCGCGGTCGCGTCGCGTCCCTCCATCAGCGTCCCACCCGGATGCGCGGGTTCAGGACGGCGTACAGCGAGTCGGCCACGAGGTTGGAGAGCATGTACAGGAGGGCGACGACCAGCACCGTCGCCTCCAGCACGGGCAGGTCGTGCCCCACCGCCGAGTCGAGCAGCAGCTTGCCGATGCCAGGGTAGTTGAAGAGGGTCTCGACGACGACCAGGCCCCCGAAGAGGTATCCGACCTGCACGCTGACGACGCTTATGGTTGGCAGGAGGGCGTTACGCAGGACGTGGCGCCAGATCAGGGCCCACCGAGACAGGCCCTTGAGGACCGCCGTTCGGACGTAATCCGAGGCCAACGCCTCAACCGTCCCGGCCCGGGCCATGCGGGCGATGTAGCCGAAGAGCACGAGCATCAGCGGGATGGACGGCAGGAAGAACTGGCGCACCACGTCCACCGGGTTGGCCGACGGCACCTGCGAAGAGACCGGGAACCAGCCCAACTCCACGGCGAAGATAACCAGCACGATCACCCCGACGACGAACTCGGGCAGCGCGATGAGCGAGAGCCCGGTGACGGAGATCGCCCGGTCGATAAAGCCGTCCCGGTACAGGGCGGCGAGCACGCCAAGCCCAATAGACACCGGCACGATAAACGCCAGGGCGAAGGCGCCGAGCAACACGGAGTTGACCGCCCTCTCGACCACCAGCGGCCTTACGGGCGTGTTGAGCAGAAAGGAATCCCCCCACTCCCCCCTGACGAAGTCACCCAACCAGCCCGCGTAGCGCACCACAAGCGGCCGTTCCAGCCCGAGCTCGCGGTTGAGCCTCTCGACCTGCTCGTTTGTGGCGAAGGGACCCAGGATCGTGCGCCCCACGTCGCCCGGCAGAACCTCGGCCACGGCGAAGACCACGACCGAGACGAGGACGAGGGTGATGGCACTCAGCCACAGCCTCCTGAGTAGAAACCGTCCTACGGTCCCGCCGCGACCCCGCCGCCACCTCTGGACAGACCGAAGGCTCACCCCGAGAGCCACACCGAGGACATGTCGAGCACGATGTTCGGCCCCTTGGCGAGCCCCTGGAAGTTGTTCCTTACCACGCGCAGCTCCCTGGCCCAGTAGCTGATGATGCCTGGAACCTCTTCCTGCTGGAGCGTGGCGGCCTGCACGGCCAGCTCCTTTCGGCGCCCCTCGTCGAGCTCGCCGTCGAACTCGCGCACCAGGTCGTCGTACTCCTCGTTGCACCAGTGGGCCGCGTTCCAGATGCCGTCGCACAGGTAGGCCGGCGCTATCGTCTGGCTGGCGCTCCCCCGCGACGCCCAGTCGACGACGCCAAGGGGCACCTCAAGCCACGGCTGGTTGTCCCCCGAGCCGTAGTACGAAGCCTGGTCCATGATGTTCAGCGACACGTTTATGCCGGCCTCTTTGCACTGCTCCTTGAGCGTCACGGCGTACTGCGGGATCTCCAAAAACCGCTCCGTGGTGAGCTCCACGTCAACCCCGTTGGGATGCCCGGCGTCGGCGAGCAGCTTCTTGGCCCGGGCGACGTCCCGTTTGCGCTGCGGCACCGCGGAACCCGAGGGCGAGTTGGGGTAGACGGGGGCGAACGGGTGGTCGTTGCCGAGGTCGGCCTTCCCGTCGAGAAGCCCCTGGGAGAGCGCTGGGCGGTCCAGGCTAAGCGCGAGCGCCTGGCGCACCCGCTTGTCGGTGAAGGGCTCCTTGTCCACCCGCATGTGCAGGCCCCGGTACTCGCTCGACGGGTTCTCCAGGATAACGACGTTGGAGTCGCTGAAAACCGCCTGGGAGCCCTGGAACGGTATCTGGGGGACGGCCTCGACCTCGCCCGCCTGCAACGCCAGCACGAGCGGGGAGTTGTCGTCGTAGAAGTTGGCCTCGACCCCGTCCATGTACGGCTTGCCCTTGTCCCAGTAGTCCGGGTTCTTGACGTAGGTCGCGCCC
>JACDFX010000170.1:706-1397 GCA_013815575.1 Rubrobacter sp. | reverse complement strand
GTCTTGGCGTCGACCTTCTCCGTCTGCTGGTAGGAGAGGATGCCCCCGAAGGCCGAGAGCGCCGCCGACTCGTTGTCCGGGTTGGTGAGGCGGTCGAAGGTCGCCACGACGTCGTCGGCGGTCATGGTCGAGCCGTCGTGGAACTTCACGCCCTCGCGCAGGGTGAAGGTCCACTCCTTGGCGCCGTTGCCCGGCTCCCACTTGGTCGCCAGCTTGGGCTCCAGCGTGAAGTCCGGCCTCGGGAAACACAAGCCCTCCGCGGCGACCTGGGTCACGAAGACGGCCCCGCTGCTGAACAGCGTTACCGGGTCGGGGTCCGAGGCCGGCACCACGAGCCCCAGCCGGCCGGTCCCCCCTCGCTTGACCGGCCCGGCGGGCTGCTGCTGGTTTGCCTGCCCCCCCTCGGAGCCACAGGCGGCCAGGAGAGAGCCGGCAAGCGTGATCGAGGCCCCCGCCACGGTAATACGCCGCAGAAACTCCCCCCGGCTCATACGGCCGGCCCGCCGCTCCTCCAACAGATGGTACGTGTAGTCGTCTATCTCCGCTACCTCCCCAGCATCGAATGCGGCGCGCCAAAGAACGCCGCGGTACACACCTTCATAGACGCAGTATTGCATGTGCAAAATGCATACGCAAATTTGCTTGATACTTGAGTGTCAACTGCCGGTACCGGTACGCGGTGGGGCGGTAT
>JACDFX010000170.1:0-696 GCA_013815575.1 Rubrobacter sp. | reverse complement strand
CCCCCCCCACCGACGCGCCTGCGCACGGGCTAGGCCCTCCGTTTCCCGGATACGCGTCCCAGCGAGAGGCATTTGACGTCGAGGTACTCCTCGACCCCGTATCGGCCCCCCTCGCGGCCGAACCCGGACTCTTTCAGGCCGCCCGAGGGGGTCTGGTCCGTGGCGGGCAGGCCGTCGTTGGCGCCAAGGATGCCGTACTCGAGCTCCTCCGCCAGCCGCCAGACGCGGCCTATGTCGCGGGTAAAGTAGTAGGCGGCGAGGCCGTAGTTCGTAGCGTTGGCGCGGGCGACGACCTCCTCCTCGGTGTCGAAAGGCAGCACGGCGGCGACGGGCCCGAAGGTCTCCTCGCGGGCGAGGAGCATCGAGTCGTCGGCCCCGCGCAGGACCGTCGGCTCGTAGAAGTTGCCGTGGCCCCCGATCCGGGCGCCCCCGAGCGCGACCGTGGCGCCTTTGTGTCTCGCGTCTTCGACGTGGCGCTCGACCTTCTCTACCGCGGCGGGCTCGATGAGCGGGCCGACCTCGACGCCGCTCCGGAGGCCGTCGCCGACCTTCATACCTTTCATGCGTTCTACGAGGCGGCGGGAGAACTCCTCCTCGATCTCCCGTTGCACGAAGATGCGGTTGGCGGAGATGCAGGTCTGGCCCGCGTTGCGCATCTTGGAGGAGATGGCGTCCTCCACGGCCTCCTCCAGGTCC
>JACDFX010000169.1 GCA_013815575.1 Rubrobacter sp. | reverse complement strand
GGCGACGGCCGCTTCGATACCGGCTTTCTCCGCGCCGTGGGTGAAGAGCACGGTGCCGGGTACGAGTGGGGCGTTGAACGCGACGCCCGCGAGGACGACGAGAAAAGCAAAGAGGAGGGCCACCGGCGCCCAGGGGAGTGTGATCAGGATGGCGAAGGAGGCCAGGAGTCCGGCGAGGATAGGCGGACGGAAGCCAGAGCGGTCGGACCAACGACCGAGCATGGGATGGGCGACGGCCTCGAAGAGGGCCGCGACTAGAAAGACCGCTCCGATAGCCACGGCGCCCCACCCGAGACGGGCAAGCTCCAGCGGCGCGAGGACGGCGAGCGCGCCGAAGAGCAGCGGCGAGAGGCTGATAAACAAAAGGCCGGTCGCGAGCCTGGGCATAAGCCCTGCTGGTGCGGTTCCGGGCCGGGAGAAGGCTACGAGGACCTCCGACAACGGTCTCTTTACGGTCGAGGGACCGGGCGCGGGCGTGCGCCACGCCCACAGGGCGACAAGGAGCCCGCTGGTAGAGAGGAGCGCGAACACGGACGGGATGCCAAAGGTCGCGGCGGCGCTGCCTAGCACGGGACCCAGGAGAACCCCCGCAACCGCGGCGCTGAGGAGTGTTCCTATAGTCTGTCCGCGCCGCTCCTCCGGGACTCGCGCCACGAGCCAGGTAAACGCCGCGACCCACGAGAGCGCGCTCCCGAAACCCCCGACGAACCGCGCCAGAACCAGCATCCAGGTCTCGCGCAAGGGCGAACCCGAGGCTCGTCAGGCTCATCAGAACCAGGCCGACGAGCGCCGCCGCCCGAACCCCCGTCCGCGAGGCGAGGTAGCCGCCGGGCGCCGCCCCGGCCAGCACCCCGGCCCCGAACGCGCCCCCGAGGAGGCCCACCGCCGACTTCGAGAGGCCGAATTCCTGGTTGAAGTACGGGACGAGCGGGGTCAGGGCGGCGTAGAAGATCGTGTCCACGAGGACGATCGCGCAGCAGAGAATGAGGAGACGACGCACGGCGGTTATTCTACTGTCCATGAGACGTTTCGGTAGGCGAAAGCTGCGGCCCAGGGAAGATCTGCCAGGGGGTAAGGATTGGCGGATACGGGCTGAAAGTTTCACCGGTAATCGTTGCTGCGGCTGCTAACATAATCGTTGTGAGAGGGCTGGCCTCGACATTCAAAGATTGGCTCGCCTGGGGGCGCCGGGGCCGGGAGAACAGGGTCCTGTTCTCCCTCTCGGTGGTCCTGGCGGCCTTCGTGACGCTCGCGTTCGGGTGGGCGACGATCTACCCTGACCCTGGAAACTCCGCGCGGTACTTCGCGTTTTACTGGGTGTGGGGGCTGTGCGCGGTCGGGGTGCTCCTGGCGATGGCCGAGTACAAGACGAGCCCGCTGAGGAAGCGTCGGGAGCGGGGCCACCTGTTCATCCTCCTGTACATCGGCGCGCTCCTCATCGTGACCCGAGCCCTGAACGCCGTCCTTTACTATGGTCCGTAAGGACGGAGGAGAGCGGGGTGGCAGCAGGGCACCGGGCGAGCGCATATAATCCGGTGTCTTATGCCAAAAGCGCTTCTCTTCGACCTCGACGGCACCCTCTCGAACACCGACGCCGTCCATTTTCCGAACTGGATCGAGGTCCTGCGGCCCTACGGGGTGGAGGTGACCCGCGAGCTCTACGAAGAGAAGTTGAGCGGGCGGGTCGACAGGGGGGCCGTCGAGGACGTCCTGCCCGACCTCTCCGAGGGGGAGATAGACGAGTTGCTCCAAAGGGAGGAGCTCCGGGCCAGGCAACGGTCGAGTGAGATCGGCCCCCTCCCGGGATTGCGTGGTCTTATCGAGGCGGGTCGCCGGCGCGGCCTGCCCCTCGCCCTTGTCACCAACTCAACCGAGGAGGACGCCGGAGAGATTCTGCAGCCGCTCGGCCTTCACGGCGTCTTTGACCCGGTCGTCTACCCGCAGGACGGGGAAGATAGCAAGCCCGCCGCCCTGCCCTACGAGCAGGCACTCGAGAGCTTGGGCTTGTCGGCCGAAGAGGTCGTCGCCTTCGAGGACTCCGTGACCGGGGCCCAATCCGCGGTGAAGGCCGGCATCCCGACCGTAGGCATAACCTCCGGCCATTCCCCCGAGGACCTGCTCGAAGCCGGGGTGAGCATTGTGATCGGGGACTTCATAGACCCCGCGCTCTATGACTTTCTCGGCTGGGAGTGAGCCGAAGGTGACGGGCTGGCCGTACCGGACCCTGCTCTTCGACCTCGACGGAACCCTCGCCGAGACGGACTCGCTGCACCTGCCGACCTGGGTGGAAGTGTTGCTGCCCCGCGGCATAGAGGTGGACCAGGCCTTCTACAAGGAGAACATCAGCGGCCGGTCAAACGCCGAGATCGTACGCGACCTTCTGCCGGGCCTCTCGGACGAAGAAGGGCGTTCGATCTTCGAGGCCAAAGAGGCCAGCTTCCGAAAACGCGCCGTGGACCTCGAGCCGCTCCCCGGGCTTCTGGACTTTCTGGAACAGGTGAAGAATCGTGGCATCATGACCGGCCTCGTCACGAACGCCCCGGGGGAGAACGTCGGTGCCGTCCTGCCCGCCCTGAAGCTCCAGGACTTCTTCGACATTATCGTCCTCTCCGAAGAGGTCGAAGCCGTCAAGCCCGACCCGGCCCCGTACAACGAAGCCCTCAAGAAGCTCGACCTGGCCCCGGAAGAGGCCCTGGCCTTCGAGGACTCCGTCTCCGGCATCGCCTCGTCCGTGGCCGCCGGCATCCCCACCGTCGGCATCGCCTCCACCCAGGAGCCGGACAAGCTGCGAAAGGCCGGCGTATTCATGGTGGCGCGAGACTTCACCGACCCGAAGCTGCGGGCCCTGATCGGCGCCTGAAAGCGGAGCGCGTAGAGACCGATCTCTGCGCGATTCCCGCCCCAGGCACTAAAAAGGTTTCCGGGAGAGGGACCGTGGCCGCCCACCCGGGACTCTAGGGCGAGATGCATCAGCCTTCATGACTTTCGTTGAGGGGCGGTTTGCCCGTATGCAGGCCGCGCTACTGGCGGTTACGGATGTCCGTCGATCGCTTCACCGTTGGGGGTCTTCTTCTCTGGACTGCTGGAGGAAGGATCTCAGCCTCTCCTCGTACTCGGGGTGGGCGAAGGCCTCTACGTGGTCGTAGCCCTCGAGTATCCAGACCCACGCTTCGGGATGGGCCGCGGCGAGCATCTTCGCGTGTTCGATGGGGATGACGTAGTCGTCCGTGGAGTGGATAACGAAGAGCGGCACGTCTTCCTTCCAGAGGTCCGAGGCCTCGCGCTCCGGCCTGACGGCCCAGGGGTCGAAGTCCGGCCAGAGCCTGCCCGCGAGCAGGATGCCTGGCACCAGGAGCCGCGGGAGGCCGGCGATCCGGGGTATGGCCCCTTCTAGCAGGCGCGGAAGGTCCGCGTAGCCCGCCTCCTCCACCACGGCGGCGACCCGCGTCCCCGGCGCCGCCCGCACCACGGTCGTCCCTCCCATGGACCATCCGTGGAGCACGGTGTCTTCGGGCCGGTAGCCGCGCCCCTCTAGCCAGAGGAGCGCGCCTAGAACGTCACGCGCCTCGCGGTAGCCGAGCGTGCGGCGGCCCCCGCCGGATTCCCCCTGCGCCCTGGTATCTATCATGAGCACGTTGTAGCCTTCGCGGTTGTAGATGGGCGCCGTCTTCAGGATGTGCTCGTTGGATTTGTCCCCACCCCAACCGTGGACGAGGACCGCCGTACGCGGGGAGTCCCCTGTGGGGACCCACCACGCCTTGAGCTGAATTCCGTCGGTGCTTTCGAGCCAGACCTCCTCGTAGGCGAGGCCCACGTCGGCGGGAGTCGCCTCCGGCGCCCGGCATCTCGGGGCGGTCATCCTGTAGACGACGATCAGGCCGACACCCACGTACCCGAGCGCGAGGCAGCCGAGTAGGACCAGTGCAGCCCACAATATCCCGCCTCTCCTCAAGGCTTTCGTTAGAGAGCCACCTCTACTGTCGTCTCCGCGTCCGTCTCCGCCAGGGCCACCAGGATGCCTCCCTCCACGGGCCGTGGCTCCCCAGCCTCACCGTTCACCGAGACGCTCCGCGCCGACTCGACGCCGCGCAACTCCAGAAGCACCGTCTCCCTCTCTGGGACAAAAGAGCCCTCGCGTTCCCCGAAGTGAACGACTATCCGGTTTCTCGTGGTCTCGCAGGAGATACCGCGCCGGGCAAACTCGCCTTGCTCGTAGCCGAAGCCGTCACCGGCGTCCTCGTAGAGGAGCGTGAAGCCGGGGGGCGCACCGGCTGCGGGATAGACCGAGACGGTTAGTTGGCCGGTCGTTTCCTCGCCGGTGTGGGCGGCGTCAGGCCCCATCGGGAGCGGGGTGTTCGCCTTGAGGTAGACGGCGGGCTCGCCTAAAGGGGCGTGGGCGAGGACGTGCGTCGGCCCGTCGAGACGTTCCCCGGTCCAGAAGTGGAGCCAGGTGCCTTGCGGGAGGTAGACGTGGCGGTGCTCGATGCCGGGGCGGGATATGGGGGCGACGAGCAGGGCATCGCCGAGGAGAAACTCGTCGTCGGCCGTGTAGGTCGTCTCGTCCTCGGGGTACTCGAAGAGTAGGGGGCGCAGGATGGGGGCGCCGGTGCGGTGGCACCTCTCGAAGAGCGTGTAGAGGTACGGGAGGAGGCGTTGCCTGAGCTTTAGCATCTTGCGGCACACGCTCTCGTAGGGCTCGCCGAAGGCCCACGGCTCCTGGCTGCGGGTGCCTATGGCGCTGTGGTTGCGGCAGAACGGCTGGAAGGCGCCCATCTCCGTCCAGCGGGCGAGGAGCTCGCCGTTTGAGTCCCCGAAGAACCCCCCGACGTCCACGCCGGCCCAGGCCACGCCGGAGAGGCCCAGGTTCTGGAGCTGGGGCATGCTCATCCAGAGGTGCTCCCACCACGAAGAGTTGTCCCCCGTCCACTGCATCGCGTGGCGCTGAAGCCCCGCGTAGCCGGCCCGCGTTATGACGAACGGGCGCTCGTTGGGCTTTAGCTTCAGGAGGCCCTCGCGGGCGGCGCGGGCGACTAGGGAGCCGTAGGTGTTGTGGATCTGGGCGTGCCACTTCGGTTCGCCGCCGCCCGGATGGACCACGTGGTCCGGCATGGTGGATTGGCGGGGGACGAAGAGCGCCGGCTCGTTCATGTCGCACCAGATCCCATCGACCCCGACGTCCGTGAGAACTTTATGGTTCTCGCCCCACCACTCCCGCGCCTCGGGGCTCGTGAAGTCCGGGAAGGCGCAGAGGCCGGGCCACACGAAGTTGTGGTACTCCTCGCCCTCGTTCGTCTTGCAGTAGAGGTCGCGGTCCCGCCCCTCGACGTAGACGGGGTAATCCTCGTCTACCTTCACGCCCGGGTCAACGATGGTCACGACGTGGAAGCCCTGCTCGTGCAACTCGGAGATGAGGCC
>JACDFX010000168.1 GCA_013815575.1 Rubrobacter sp. | reverse complement strand
CGAAGCGGACGTAGCGGTGCCGCCCCTCCCGGGCGCGAACGAAACGGCTGCGGGGCTGTCTCCCTTCGGGACAACCGAAGCCCAAGACAAGAGGAACGCGCTCTACGCCATCGGCGGGGTCGCCGCAGTCCTAGTCGTGGGGATCGCCCTCGCGGCAGGGGTCCAGTGGGTCGGTGTGGTGCTGATGTTGTCTATCCTGCCCGCGCTGGCGCTCCTCCTCAGGATGGGCGACCAGGGTAAAGACCAAACCGGTCAGTTGGTGCTAAGGGCTGGCTCCGGACAACCCGTCCCCGAGGCCGAGCGTGCGCGTTTGCTCGAGGAGGAGGTGGGCGAGTACATGCGGAGCGGCTTCTTCGTGCGCCACAGGACTGCAACGACCGCTCAGCTTGTGAAGCCAAAGAAGTTCAGCTTCGTGTGGGCGTTGTTGTGGTTCCTGGTGTTCGGGGTAGGGATCATCGTCTACCTCATCTACTACGCGTCGAAGAGCGACGAGGGCCGCTACGTGGAGGTGGACGAGTACGGCGCGGTCAGGGCCACGCGGCAGATTCGTCACGTTCTCTAGCTATTCCCCCAACTGCGGGTAAGCACAGTTCTCGGAAGTTCGCATCCAGGATCCCGCGTAGCCCCGGTCCTATGCCGCGCGGGTTCTTATGTAAGATCTAGCCCCTCCGTCTGTACATAAGAACCCGATAATACCCACCGCGAGTATTACGCCACCTTGCGGGTCTAGGCCGTCGGGGCGGGGCCGTGCAGCAGAACGTGTACCATGTGCCGGGGTTCCTACTCGGGAAGGACATCGCGGCGGCGGACGGTTACTTTGGATCGGAGGGGATGCTCCTAAAGGTCGGCCGGGCGGTCCTCCTGCTGGCCCTCGCCTGCGCGCTCGTCTCCTGCCTTCCGACCGCCGAGGGCAAGCCACCGCCCGAGCAGAAAGACGAGGAGCCCGAGCGGCCCAACGTGGTCCTGATCGTCACGGACGATTTGGCCGTCCGGGACCTCAGCCCGGCCAACCTGGGGCACATGCCCCACATAAAGAACGAGCTGATCGGGCGGGGCGCGAGCTTCGAGAACGCCTTCGTCACCAACCCCCTGTGCTGCCCGAGCCGGGCGACGACCCTGCGCGGCCAGTACACCCACAACCACCAGATCCTCACCAACAAGCCCCCGCTGGGGGGAGCGGAGAGGTTCCGCATCTCGGGCGGCGACGCCTCGACGGCGGCCACCTGGCTGCAGGAGGACGGCTACCGGACGGCCTTCTTCGGCAAGTACCTCAACGGCTACGGGGGGACCTACGTCCCGCCCGGCTGGGACGAATGGTACGGGATCTCGGGCAACTTCCTGGGCGACTCCCTCAACGAGAACGGTGCCATCATCCGCTACGACGCCGACCGCTACCACCTAGACGACGTGCTCTCGGACAAGGCCAGCGGCTACGTCGAGCGGACCGCGGGCGCCGACCCGCCCTTCTTCACCACAGACCGTCCCTTCCTGATGTGGATCGGCACCAAGGCCCCGCACCAGCCGGCGACCCCCGCCCCCCGCGACGAGGACACCCTGAAGGGCCTCCCGCTTCCCCGGCCGCCGAACTTCGACGAGGAGGACGTCTCCGACAAGCCGCGCTGGATCCGCGACAACCCGCCGCTCGGCGCCGACCAGATCGCCTACATGGATGAGCTCCACCGCAAGCGCCTCCAGTCCATGATGGCCGTGGACGACATGATCGGCGACCTCTTCGACTCCCTGCGCGAGAGCAACGAGCTGGATAACACCTACGTCTTCTTCACGAGCGACCACGGCTTCCACCTGGGCCAGCACCGCCTCGAAGCCGGCAAGTGGACGCCCTACGAGGAGGACATCAGGGTGCCCCTCGTCGTGCGCGGCCCGGGCGTGCCCGAGGGCAGGAAGCTCCCTCACATGGTGCTGAACAACGACCTCGCCCCCACCATCGCGGACCTTGCCGGCGTGGACCCGCCCGGCTTCGTGGACGGCCGCTCGCTCGCGCCGCTCTTGGACGCGACGCCGACCCCCGAGGAAGACTGGCGCCAGAGGTTCGTGGTGGAATCCGTGGCCGAGAGGGGCAGCGTGCCCCGCCCGCCCTTCGTGAGCGAGAACCAGGTGGCGCCGGCGCTCACCGGCGACCCTTTGCCCGGGGACTGGCGCAAGTCTTCCTCCTCCCAGGCGGAAGCGAGCGAGGAGTGGGGGCGCCCGTGGCTGAAGGCCCTAAGGACGAAGGACCGCATCTTCGTCGAGTACAAGCCCGGCGAGCACGAGCTCTACGACCTGAGGAGGGACCCCTACGAGCTGGACAACGAGTACTCGGCGGCGTCGCCCGAGCTCAAACGACGGCTCGAGGCGCAACTGGACGCGCTCAGGCAGTGCTCCGGGGAGGAGTGCCGCGACGCCGAGGACGACTGAACGTCGTCCTACGGTTTTATTCACCCGAGTGCGTGGAAGGCTCCAGCTTGTTGAAAAACTCCCCGGTGGCCGCTTACGAGCCTCAAAACGACCCCAAAAACGTCGATTCGGGGCCTCTAGCGCCACTCTATGCACCTATAAACGCTCCTGGATCGAGTTTTTCAACAGGCTGGCTCATTCTGCGAACTTCGCGCCGAGGGGGTTCTCAGAAGTTGGGGAGGCGTCCCGCCGCGTCCTCCTGGGCGTACTCCCTGAACATCCTTGCGACCGTCTCGGGCTCCGCCTCGGCCAGATCCCTCCCCTGGTCCGCGTCGTTCACGGCGTCGAAGAGGTGGGCGTCGGCCCCGTCGGAGCGGCAGAACATCACCCTGCGCTCGTCCCGGCAGCAGACGTACGCGGCGTAGCCCTGGGTGATGTGGTCCCTGGGCCGCTCGGGGTCCCTGCCCTCCAGGAGGGGCGTCAGGTCCTGCCCGTCCATGGGTTCGGTCTGCTCCACCCCCAAGTAGCCCAGTATCGTGGGCGCCACGTCGTGGGTGGAGGCGTAGAAGCCGCTGGTCTTGCCCGCCCCCCTGCCCCCGGGGTGCCTCAGCATGAAGACGGTGTCGGTGAGCTGGCGGTAGAGGCGGTGGGGGAGCTTGCCCGTGTAGCCGTGCTCCCCGAGGAGGTGGCCGTGGTCGGAGACCACGACGAGCAGCGTCCTCTCCATGACCCCGAGCTCGCGCGCCCTCCGGACGAACCTCCCGAGCCAGCGGTCCACCATGGTGACCTCCGCGGCGTAGAGAGCCCTCATGCGCAGGAGCTGGCGGTCCGTGAGGTAGTCGTCCGTGCCGTAGTTGTCGCTCAGGGGCTCCTTGCCCTCGTAGCCCTCGTCGTAGAGGCGAACGTAGTGCTCGGGGGGGTCCCAGGGCTCGTGGGGGTCGAAGCAGTCGGCCACGAGGAAGAACGGCCGGTTTCCCGCCGCCGCCGCCTCCAGCGCCTCGATGGCGCCGAGGAACACCCTGGGGGCGAACCAGTCCTCCTCGCCCTCGCGGCCCCGGACGTTGGCCAGGTACTGGCGGGCCTTCTTGCCTTCCCCGAGGAGCATGTAGCGTTGCATCTCCTCCTCGGGGAGCGAGGAGGGGTCCTTGAAGGCGTCGTTCTCCTGGCCCCGGATCATGCGGTACGCCCCGAAGCCCCGGCCGAAGTTCAGGTCGGGGTCCCTGTAGGGAAACTGGACGTAGGTGTCGGTCACGAGCGCGGTGAGGTAGCCCTCCGCGCCCAGTATCTCGGCGAGGGTGCGCTGCCCCGGGGGGATCGGCGACCACCCGAAGCGGGGCGCGCGGGTGGGCCAGGTCCTCATCCCGGTGTGGATGGCCCTCCTGGCCGGCAGGGTGGGCATCGCCTCCGGGTGGGCGCGGGTGAAGAGCAGGCTCTCCTCGGCGAGGGCGTCGAGGGTGGGGGTGCGTATCCAGTCGTTGCCGTGGGCGCCCACGTGGTCCTTCCTGAGGCTGTCCACGATCACCAGGATGACGTTGTGCCCGGGCCCGCCCCTCGGGAGGTAATCCTCGGGCACCCGCGGCAGCTTGCCGGCGAGGCCGCCGCACCCGGCCGCGCCGAGCAGGGGCAACCCGACCGCGCCCGCGGCCCTCAAGAAGTCTCTCCTCGTCAAGGCCCTTCGCGGTTCCCTGCCCACCCCAAGCCGCCCCCCGCCGCGTCCCCCAGGGTGCGCACTCTATCAGCCGATCCCTCGCACGTCATTCACCCACCTTCGGGTAAGGACCATTCCCGGAACTTCGCTCTGAGGGGGTTCTCCGAAGTTCGTGGTCTGGGTGCCTCAAACCATCGTCGGCTAGCTTGCGCCGGAATGGAGCACCGCCCATACTTGCGGTCGGAGGCTAGAGGAGGGGTGACTGTGCCTAACATGCGTACCACACGGGTTGCGGTAGTGTTGTTCGCGCTGATCGCCGCTCTCTGCGTGTCCGGGGCCGTCCAGGCCGCGGAGCTTGCTGGGGGACCGGTCGTGAACGTCGGCCACCGGGGCACGGCGGGGCTGGCGCCCGAGCACACCATCGCCTCCTACGACCTGGCGCTCGAGAACGGGGCCGACTATATCGAGCAGGACCTCAGGATGACCAGCGACGGCGTACTGGTCGTCGTGCACGACGAGGATCTGGACCGTACCACCAGGGGACCGGCGGAGAACTGCACCGGGCCCGTCAGCGAGAAGACCCTTGAGCAGGTAAAGACCTGCGACGTGGGCAGCTTCTTCAACGAACGCTACCCCGACTTCGCGCGCGACGAGTACGAGGGCCTGAAGATCCCGACGCTCGAGGAGGTGTTCCGGCGCTACGGCACCGAGACCAACTACTACATCGAGACCCGCTCCTCCGAAGCCCCGCCCGGTAACCCCGGCATCGACGCCAGCTCAGGCATGGAGGAGGAGCTGCTGCGGTTGATGGACGAGTATGGCCTCAGCGAGCCCGCCGCCGGTAGCTGGCGGGTCCTCATCCAATCCTTCGTCCCCGCAAGCCTGGAGGAGATACACGCCGAGGACCCCTCGCTGCCGCTGGTCCAGCTCTACTCGGACGAGGAGACGGGCGAGACCATAGGCGCCGACCTCGCGGCGACAGGGGAGTACGCTGTCGGGATCGGCCCCTCGATGGACGACGTGGACCGCGGGCTCGTCGAGGCGGCGCACGCCGAATGCCTGGCCGTACATCCCTACACCCTGTTGGAGGAGCCGGACATGCGGGAGATGATCGACCTCGGGGTGGACGGCATGTTCACGGACTTCCCAAACCGGCTGGAGGGGGTGCTAGGCGAGGATGCCGCGGACGGCAACAGCGCGGCCATCGAGTCCGCGGAGGACTCGATGGCCTGCTTCTCGGGGACCGCTTCGGAGGTGCCGGATACCGGCGGGATACCGCTCCTGCCGTACGTCGCGCTCGGCGCGCTGCTCCTGAGCCTGGGACTCTTGGTAGCCACGGTGCGACGCGCCTGACACGCACCTCGCCAGAGGCCTTATTCACCCGAGTGC
>JACDFX010000167.1 GCA_013815575.1 Rubrobacter sp. | reverse complement strand
GTCCAGGAGCCACCCCGCGGATTCCGGGAGGGAGAGATCCACCTCGACAGCCTCCGCCCGGACGCCCGACGCGCGGAGCTCTTCGACGAGCCTGCGAGGCTCATCCTCGTCCGCGTCCCAGGGCATCTTGCGGTCGTAGGCCTTCCAGTAGGAGAGCGCGACGTCGGCGCCGCGGGCGGCGAGCGCCCGGCAGACGGCCGACCCTATACCCCTGCGCCTCCCGACGCCGGTGACGAGGGCCGCGCGCCCGCGCAACTCTTCCGACCGGACGAACGGTTCTGGTACGTCTTGCGCGGGGCGTTCTTGAGAGAAATCTCGGGCTTGCGGCATGGTCTGCTCCTCGCTGTGGCGCCCGCGTGGCGGGCCGGGGTGGGGTCCGCGGCCGCGGACCCTGGATGATCTGAGAACCTATGCCAGCGTGTCGCCCATGGCCGGAAAATAGCACGCCCGGGGGGACGGCTCAAGGTGAGGTGGCCGTCAGGCGGCCGGGTGCTCCGTGGCGCGGTGGGCGGCCCGTGCAGGGCTTTGAGGGAATCGGCGGAGGTCATGCCGGAGGCCCGCAGGAGGTCGATGGCGGTGGAGCGGATCTGGCCGACCATCATGCTGGTCTGGAGGTCGTTACGCTCCTGAAGCACGGCAGTGGCGTCTTCGGCCGCCTCCAGCGCGAACCGGCGGGTGTCCAGCGGATGCTCGGGCTCCTCGATGTAGGTGGCGAGCGCCTCCACGGCGCGGGCGAGGTCGAGGATCGTGCCCGAGAGTTCCTCCGGGGCCTCCGTACCCTCCCGCACCATGGTCACCGCGGCCCGCGCCAGAACCCGGACGTTGCGAACGGCGAGGTCGAGCTGGTCGACGGCGGTCGCGTAGAACCCGAGCTGCCCGAGCGCCCGGCGCCGGGGCGGCGAGAGCCTCGCGGTATCGTAGCCGGCGTCGAGGGCCTCTTTCAAGGAGACCACGCACGCGTCCGTCTCCCGCGCCTTTTGCAGGGCGTGCTCGGCCATCTCCAGGTTCCCGGCCTGCAGGGCCGCAGCCGTTTCCCTCAAAGCCTCCACGAGGTCGTCGAAGATCGGGTGCGCGGCCCGCTCCACGATCTCCTGCGGGTCGCTCGGGAAGATGGCCCGCACCGCCAGCGCCACGCAGGCGCCGAGAAGGGCGTCCAGAAAGCGATCCGGCGACCACCCTGAGGTCGTGGGATCGAGCATGACCGTGAACAGCGCCGTCACCCCAGCCTCGGAGACGAGCATCGGCCCGCCACCGAGCAGCCACGCCACACCCATCGCAAGCGCAATGACCACCCCGATCTGGACGGTCCCCGTCCCGATGAGCCTCACGAGCACGTCGGCCACCGCGAGCCCGCAAGCGACCCCGAAGACGAGCTCGAGCACCCGTCTGCCCTCCTGCCCGACCACCACGCCGAGCGAGATCACCGCCGCTATCGCCGCGAAGAAGGGACGCTCGTGCCCGAGCACCGTCGTCGCGAGAAACCACGCCAGGCTCGCCGCCACCGCCGTCTGCACGATGGGCAAGGCCCCCATCTGAAACCGGCCGGGCGTCTCCCCAAACCGACTGCGTAACGCCAAGATCTTCCCTTCAAAATTCACCCTCGTGAGCACGCCCAGGCCCATGGCCGAACACCTCCCTTCAAAAGCAGCGCCGCCCGGCAACTCCACCGCGCGGCGTGTTTACAACGTTCTTTTGCGGCAACTATATGCCACGGACACACAATGCGAAACTATCATGGGAGTGCGCCCGATCAAGGCGTTTAACGGTCCTTTTAACAAACTGTTACCAGACTGTTGCTAAGTGTTGCGAGACGAGGTTGCCCGGAGAGATATAAAGCCGAGATCTGACGCCTACCTCCCCGGTTCGAGAACCCTCCCGACGCGGTAGAACTCGTGCCCGAAGAAGAGTTCCGCCGTGTACTGCGCGCGGCCCTGAGGCAAGGACGAATCCGCGGTAGCGGTTCGCTTGATGCGACTCTGCACCGATAAGAGTTGTGTTGCCTTGACTTCTTGAACGAACCAGTCGAGTGCTTCGCGGAACTGCTTGAGAGCATCCTCGTTGTTGAGTGTGGACAACGAGATGTTCGGGGACTTGTCGATGTCTTGGTCGGGAATGGTAATGCCGGGAATCTTGTTCAAGCCGTTGTCTGGCCGACAACGCGCGGAACAAGCGTCTTCAAGTTCGAGTCCTGGCTGGCGTACTGTTTAATCTCCACGGCCAGCACCTCTGCTGGGTCCATCTGCTGGTTCAGGAACTCTACGATACGGCGAAGTTCGGTGGGGATCGCGTCCTGATCGAGGAAGAGATGACCACAGACCAGCGTCCGGCTTCATCCTCCTCGGATGCCAGCGACATCTCGCGAGACACCAGTAGCCAACGGCGTGGTGCAGCGTCGTCTATCTGGTCTCCAGCCAGAAGGTTCGGGTACTTGGCGAGCAACTCTTGTAGCAGATCCTCAGTATCGTAACCGCGCTCGTTCATCTCAACGAGTTTGTCATCATCCTGGATGAGATAGATTCCTCCGCTCATGCAAGCCCTTTTTTCACACCCATCCGAACGTCTTTACAAACGCAGCCTTCAAGCAGCCCCTACCTCCACGTACTCGCTGCTGGACGAAGGCTTGGGTATCGGCAGGCCCTCCTCGCGTAGTCCTTCCAGGTGCAACTCGACGGCTTCTCCGATCAGGCGCAGCGCCTCTTCCCTTGTATCACCCACTGCGACACAGCCAGGAAGGTCCGGCACATACGCGCCGAATCCGTTCTCACCCTGCTCCACGATCACCACGTACCGCACGACACGTACCTCCAGGCTACTTCAATCTCGCCTGCTTCAGGACGCTGTTGAGCGTCCCGCGCGGCATGTCCAAACCCAGTTTACCCGAGACGTGACCGTGCCGGGTTTTGTCGAATGCTTGAACTGTCTGTGGCCGCCCCTGGTCCGTATTTGCTGCCAACCGTCGCCCTCCAGCAGCCTGATGACCTCCTTGACCTTCACGATACCCCAGGTATCGACAACGAGCTCGAATCCTTAAGCTCGTGGCGTTTCGCTAGACCAGCTCTCCCCGCGCCACCATCTGGACCTTGCCGCCAACCGAGACGTTTATCTCGTCGCCTTCTCTCTCTGCTTGCAGGTACAGGAGGGAGGGGCGTTGGATCTCATAGCCCTGCTCGACCCGCACCTCCACGGGGCCCGAACCGAAGTAGCTGTGCTCGACGAGGTAGCCGGCCAGGCAACCGGCGGCGCTGCCGGTGGCGGGGTCTTCGGGGACGCCGAGGTCGTCGGCGAACATGCGGGCGGAGACGTCGCCGGGTCCGTCCTCGTGCGACTCGGGGCAGAACACGTACAGGTTGCTCCCCGCGCCCGCCGTCTCGCGGTAGAGATCCCTGTCCACCCGGCAACGTTTCAGGGCGTCGAGGCTCTTGAGCGGGACTATTATGGCGGGGAGACCCGTCGAGACCTCCTGGACCGGATGCCGGTCGTCGAGGTCTCCGTCTTCGAGGCCGAGAACCCGGGCCAGGAGGGCGGGGTCGAGGCTCCGCCCGAAGGTTGGGGGGAGTTGGCGCATCCAGAGGACTTCGCCGAAAGTCACGGGGATTCTTCCGGCCTTCAGGTTCAGGACCAGACGTTCGACGGGTTCGGAGAGGATCTCGTTCTGGATCACGTACGCCGTCCCGAGAGTCGGATGCCCGGCGAAGGGGACCTCCCCGCCCGGCGTGAAGATGCGGACGTCGTAGCCGCCGTCGCGCTCCTCTTCGGAGAGGATGAAGGTGGTCTCGGAGTAGTTCATCTCCCGCGTTATCTCTTGTAGGGTCCCGTCGGGGAGATCCGCGGCTCCCCGGACGACGGCGAGCTGATTGCCGGCGTACTTCTCTTCGGCGAAGACGTCAACGATGGTGAAGGTCGGGTTCATCGGCGCCTGTTATCCGTAGTCCGGGTCGCTCGTGGCCATCCGCATGACGCCGATGAACATCTTGAAGGCCGTCTGGTAGTCGTCGTGGGCCCAGGAAACGCGCCGGTCGTCCACCCTCTCCAGTTGCGGGAAGAACATGACGCTCGCGGCCGTGCTCGCGGTCGCGAACTCGGCGGTGAAGGTGTAAGGGGGCTCCGGCGCATACGGGACGAGGTCCCCGACGCCCGTAGTAGCCCGTTGGGCGGCCTCCCGGATGCGTCCCAGCGCCGTCTGGGGGGTCAGGCATCGGGCCGTATAGCGGTCGACAGCGGTCTTGACCTGGGCGGTCTTCACGTTGGTGTAGAGGGACTCCGCCTCCTCGCAGGCCAGATCGTCGCCGGTGACGAGGCCGACGGGGATGGCACAGAGGCCGGCGAGCGCGGCGTTCATGCGGGCCTCGCTGCACGGCCCACCGTTCAGCTCGACGCCCGTGACCACGGTGGGGCTGTTGAAAGTGTGGCTCAGAACGCCCCCGGCGCCGGCGCGGGCATGATAGCCGACGAAGAAGGCGACGTCAGCACCCTCGAAGCCCTGCATCATCGATAGCGGTTTCCTGGAGCCGACAATGAGCTCCGCGCGCCCGTCCAGGTCTTCGAGGAAGATGTTGCGCATCCCGTCGTGGGCCTCGTTTACGAGGAACTCCGTCGCGCCTCCCTGTGCGGCGCCCTCTATTGCAGCGTTCACGTCGGCGGTCAGAAAGCGGCGGAAGCGCTCGTACTGGGGGCGGCCCGGGATCACGTCCTGCGGGTGCGTCACGCCCGTGACGCCCTCCATGTCCGCCGAGATAAAGACCCTCAACGTCTCCCCCATCCTTGAGTGTGATCCAGGTCAAAAACCAGTGTACAATCTATGAATGACCGTGTTTCGCTACGGGCGGGAGCACTTCGAGGAGGGCGAGTACGTTCGCCGAAAGGACGCCACCCCCGGCGACAACCTCGACCCCGTCGTACGCATCGTAGAGGATCTCGGGACCGTCGAGATTCCCTGCGGCAAGGTTGACTGCCGCAGCAATTGCCTCGAGTACACCGTCCGCTCTTCGCGCGAGGCCGAAGGCTACGCCCTCGCGGACTGCAAGCTCTCGCCGCTAGTCAGTATCATCTAGCGCTACAGGACGCTCTCAGCTTCGTCTACGCTTTCAGCTTGCCAGCTTCGCGACCGTTCGGGACAGAGAGAGTGTGGGTCCTATCGTTTTTCTGTATTGGTGTGGGTTTCAGGAAGCGTTCAGATGACTTGGCGCGCGTTACGCTGTTGTTAGACTGGTTTGGAGCGGCCGTGCCGGCTTGCCTCGCAGGCTGGTGTTGAAAGCCAGCGCAGCCAGCGTGTTACAGGCTAGTAATCGTACTGGTCGTAGGTTCTCTGTTGGGGCGGTCTTCCGGCCTCGTAGATACGTTGGAGGGTGCCGCCTATCAGGGGCGAGAGGAAGAGGCCGGCGAGGCCGGCTGGCAGGAGGTCGCGGGCGATGGTCCAGGCTATTAGAAGGCCGACGCCGGGGGCTGAGTGAACGG
>JACDFX010000166.1 GCA_013815575.1 Rubrobacter sp. | reverse complement strand
CGCGTAGGCGCAGCCGACACCGACACCAACGCCCACGCCGTAGGTCAGGTACGCCACCCACAAGCTGCCCGCCAACGCGGTCGCGGCCAGCCCCGCGCCGAAGGCGACGGTGCTCACGATCAGCAACGGTCGGGGGCCGAAACGGTCCGAGGCCGGGCCGCTGATCGCCCCTATCGTGAAGAACAAAAGCGAGGTCAGCGAGAAGACCACCGAGGATGCGCCCCGTCCTGTGCCGAACTCGGCCGAGATCGGCCCGAAGAACGCCCCGAAGCTGTAGGTGACCCCGAAGACCGTGAACAACGCGGCGAACGCGGCGAACACCACCACCCACGCCCGAACCGAGTCGCGAGCCGGAACAGGGTTGCCGGGACCGGTCACGATTTCGCACCCTCCCGCGGCTGACGGCCCAGGAGCCCTAGTACGACGCCGACGACCGCCCACCCGGCGAGGCCGAGCCACGAGGCAGCGTAGGAACCCGTCAGGTCGGCGACCAGGCCGAAGAGCGGCGAGACGAGGAACATCCCAACAAAGGCTATGGTGAGGCTCGCGCCCATCGCGGTCGCGGCGGCGTGCATCGGGACCGACTCGGAGAGGAGGGTGAGGTAGACGCCGTTCCAGCCCATCGCCGAGAGGCCGAGCAGAAAGGCGAAGACCGCGATGAGGAGGATAAAGGTATCCTCCCGGGCGGAGGCCATGGCGAGGCAACTACCCATCGCGACCAGGCCCACGAGCACCATCACCGGGCCGCGCCTGCCGATCCTGTCTGAGACGACGCCCCAGCCGATCCTGCCCGTTATACCGCCCACCTGGAAGACGGCGAGGAACGCCCCGGCCGCGACGACGGAGAGACGCGCCTCCTCGTGCAGGGAGAGGGCCAGATAGGAGGCCGAGGCCCCTTGCACGCCCATGAATACAAACGCGTAACCCGTCACGGCGAGAAAGCCAGGGTCCCGTATCATCGACCAAACCGGCACGCGGGACGAGTCGGTTTCGGTGGTGACGCCCCCGTTCGCCTCTACCGGGAGCTCCCGGTAGAACAGCGCGAAGAGGAGGACGGTGAGCAGAGTGACTCCTGCTCCCAGCCCCAGGCCGGCCTCCCAGCCGAACCTCACCGCCACGGGCGGCAGGAGAAAGGCTGCCAAGAGGCCCCCGATCGTCACCCCCGTCTGCCGTACTCCCATGGCCCCGCCCCGCCGCGAGCGGGGGAACCAGGCGGCTATGGCCTTCGAGCCTCCCGGCGCCGAGGTCGAGGCTCCGAGGCTCGCCAGAAGGAAGAGGACCAGGAGCCAGACGAACGCGTCGAACCGCGTCGCCCACAGGGCCAGCAGCGCCATCGCCGTCACGCCGGCTATGATGAGCCTTCGCTCCCCGTGGCGGTCGATCAGGAGCCCAACGGGCAGCATGGCGAGGAGCATACCGCCCCAGATCGCCGACGAGAGTAGCCCGATCTGGGCCCGCGAGAGGTCGAGGTCCCGCGTCAGGACCGGCCCGAGCGCCGCCGGTGCCTGCTGCAGGATGGAGACCCCGACCTGAACGAGGGTCGCGAGCAGCAGGATCGTCCATCGAAAAGGGGATGCGACCTGATCCTGCATCTAGCCTCGCTTCAGACCGCGCCTGCGTCGCGCAGCGAACCGACCCTCTCGGGATCGAGGCCGAGCTCCTCCAGGATAGCCTCGGTGTGCTCGCCGACCTCAGGGATGGGCCCCATGACGCTCTCCACGCCCTGCATGGTGACGGGCGGAACGAGCGCCCGCAGCGGGCCCGATGGCGAACCCACCTCGCGCCAGCGGTCGCGGGCCTCGAGTTGGGGATGGTCGAGGAACTCACCGACGGTCCTCATCCGGGCGTTGGCGATCCCGGCCCCGTCGAGGCGTGAGATCACCTCTTCTGAAGACAGATCTTTGAACGCCCCCTCGATTGCCTCGTCGAGTTCCTCCCCGTTCTCGACCCGCCCGGAGTTGGAGTCGAAGCGTGGATCGGCCGCCAGCTCCGGCCTCTCCAGGACCGCCTCGCAGAACCTCACCCACTCTCGTTCGTTCTGTAACCCGAGAAAGACTGCCTTCCCGTCGCCGGCCTCGAAGGGACCGTAGGGGGCGATGGCGGCATGGCTCGCCCCGCTCCTCGGCGGCTGACTCCCACCATAAGCGGTGAAGTAAGCGGGGAAACCCATCCACTCCCCGAGCGCCTCAAGGAGCGAGACCTCGAAAGCCGCGCCTCCGCCGGTCCGCTCCCTCTGAAACAACGCCGTCAAGATGCCGGTGTACGTGTACATCCCGGCGGCGATGTCCGCGGCCGAGATGCCGACCTTCGAGGGCGTCTCTTCGGTGCCGGTTATGGATACCAGGCCGGCCTCGCACTGCACCAGCAGGTCGTAGGCCTTCTTGTCCCGGTATGGGCCGGTGGAGCCGTACCCGGAGATGCCGCAGACGATGAGCCGGGGGTGTTCCTCCCTCAACCTGTCGGCTCCGAAACCCAGCCGCTCGGTGGCGCCGGGGGCGAGGTTGTGGACAAATACGTCGGCCCGCGCGAGCAGCCGGTTCAGTACGTCCTTCGCCCCGTCTTCCTTCAGGTTCAGCGTCAGGGACTCTTTCGAGCGGTTGAGCCAGACGAAGTGGCTCGCCAGGCCCTTCACGGTGGTGTCGTAGCCGCGGGCGAAGTCCCCCACCCCCGGGCGTTCTATCTTTATGACCCTCGCGCCGAGGTCGGCGAGCTGACGGGTGGCGAAGGGGGCCGCGACCGCCTGCTCGAGCGCGACGACCGTTATGCCGCTCAGCGGGAGCATCTTAAAAAGACCTCGGAAGACCGAGGACGTGCTCGGCCACGTAAGAGAGGATGAGGTTCGTCGAGATCGGGGCCACCTGGAAGAGCCTCGTCTCGCGGAACTTGCGCTCGACGTCGTACTCGGTGTCGTAGCCGTAGCCGCCGAAGGTCTGCATCGCCACGTTGGCCGCCTCCCAGGCGGCCTCCGCGGCGAGCAGGAGGGCCATGTTCGCCTCGGCCCCGCACGGCTCGCCCCGCTCGAACATCTCCGAGGCCCGGTAGCGCATGAGGTCTGCCGCCTCCACGCGCACGCGCGCCTTCGATATGGGGAACTGGATGCCCTGGTTCTGACCTATCGGACGCCCGAAGATCTCCCGCTCTTTCGCCCGGGCGGTGGCCCTGTCCACGAACCACCGCCCGTTACCGATGCACTCGGCGGCGATAAGCACACGCTCGGCGTTCATGCCGTCGAGGATGTAGCGAAAGCCCGCGCCCTCCTCCCCGATCAGGGCACTCGCTGGTATCTCGAGGTCTTCGAATACCAGCTCGTTGGTCTCGTTGTTGATCATCACCCGCCGGGGGTTGATCGTGAGCCCGTTGCCCTCCGCCTCGCCCAGGTCGAATAGGAAGACCGAGAGCCCCTGGGACTTGCGCTTCACCTGGTCCTTCGGCGTGGTCCTGGCCAGCAGGATCATGTAGTCCGAGTGCTGCACCCGCGAGATGTACATCTTGCGCCCGTTGACGACGTAACGCTCTCCGTCGGAGGTTCTCCGGGCCGTTGTGCTAAGGGAAGTCGTGTCAGTCCCGGCCTCGGGCTCGGTCACACCGAAGGCTTGCAGCCGGATCTCGCCGCTCGCGATCCCGGGGAGGTACGCCCGCTTCTGCTCCTCGGAGCCATGCTTGAGCAGGGTCCCCATCGTGTAAACCTGCGCGTGGGCTGGCTGCGCGTTCCCGCCGGAGCGGTTGATCTCCTCCAGGATAACGGAGGCGTCGGTGAGACCCAGACCCATCCCCCCGTACTCCTCCGGTATGAGCGCCCCGAGATGCCCGCTCCTGGTCATCGCCCGCACGAACTCCTCCGGATACTCGCGCTTCGCGTCGAGCTCGCGCCAGTAGGCCCCCGAGAACCTCTCGCAAACCTCCCTCACGCTCTCCCTGAGCCCCTCGCGCGTCATGGCCGTGTCCATCTCGTCCTCCCTGCTCTAGCTCAACCGCGGTTACTCGTCGGAGCCGGATCCACCCTGGAATACCTCGACGCTGGGCTCGATACCTTCGGCCCCCGTGACCTCGCGCCACGCCTCGAAGCCGGCCTGGAACGCCACGATTCCGGCCTCCGGGATGGCTATCTCTATGGCCTCCAGGATCTCCTCTTTGCTGAGACCGAGGTCGAGGGCGACCCTGATGTGGCTCGCTATGTGCCCCCTGCTCGCCCGCATTACCGTCAGGCTGACGATGAAGATCAACTCTTTCGTCTTGCGGTCGAGCCTCCTCTCCTTCAGGTAAGCCGCCTCGACGAGGTTGTTGGTGGCCCGCAAGGTGTCGAAATCTTGCTCGGCCATGACCTTGTGGAAGTCCAGGACGTATCCGCGCTTGCGGGCCATGCCGTCCACGTATGCCTGCTTCTCTTCCCGAGTAGCCACAGGTGCCTTCTCCTCTACTGGCTCTTTTTCCCGTCCCCGGTGAACTCTTCCAGGAACTCATAGATCGCCGTGTGCCCCTTACCGCCGAAACCCTGCGCCACCGCCGCCTGCCACACCTGCCCGACCGCGGAGCCCATGACGGTCGGGAACCCTAACTCCGAGGCGGCCTCGAGCGCGATCTTTACGTCCTTGTTCATCAGGCTAATAGCGAAACCGTCC
The DNA here is from genome assembly GCA_013815575.1 of Rubrobacter sp. Lineage (GTDB taxonomy): Bacteria > Actinomycetota > Rubrobacteria > Rubrobacterales > Rubrobacteraceae > Rubrobacter_D. The sequence goes on along the minus strand of JACDFX010000166.1, from coordinate 846 downwards.
TCGAACGCCCGGTTGAGGACGTAGCGGGGAAACTTGACCTCCGTCGAGGCGCTTCGCCCGCTGCTGGCGTTGATGATCTCCACGAGCTTCTCCGGATCCAGCCCGGCCCGCTCCCCGAGCAACACCGCCTCCGCGGCACTCGCCAGCGTGGTCGCCGACACGAGGTTGTTCACGGCCTTCGCCATGTGCCCCGCGCCGCTCTCCCCAACGTAGAACACCTCGCCGCTGAACGCCTCCAGCACCGCGCGGCACCCTTCCAGGACCTCCGGCTCCCCGCCGGCCATCACCGCCAGGTCCCCCGTCTCGGCCCGCAACACGCCCCCGCTGACGGGGGCGTCGAGCATCCCGACGCCCCTCTCCGCGAGCCTGCGCGCGACCTCCCGCGTGGAAGTCGGCCGAGAACTCGACGTGTCCACGACAACGTCCCCTTCGGAGAGCCCCTCCAACAGGCCGCCCTCCCCGAAAACGACCTCCTCCACAACGCCCGAGTTCGGGAGCGACAGAACGCAGACCTCCGCCGCCCGCGCCACCTCCACGAGCGACCCCGCGATCTCGACGTTCGTGCTCCCGAGCCGGGCCCGAGCCCCAGGGCTCGCGTCGTAGGCCACGACCCGGAAGCCGCCCTTCGCTATGTTCAGGCACATCGGCCGCCCGATGCTCCCGACCCCGACAAAACCTACCGTCGAGGGCCGCACGGTCCTCGCCCCCCCGACGCTCGTCGCCAAACCCTCAACCCCTTCCCACCGTCCGCACCGCTCATGCAACGGACGCCCCTGGAACACTGTCGGTTACAGAATCATTATGTACGTACAAATATTGGGTGTCAAACACCGGCGGTTTTTGGGT